>JASHVW010000028.1 GCA_030044395.1 Verrucomicrobiia bacterium | reverse complement strand
TCCAGCGGCACATCGTTGGTGACCATCACCGGCCCGGAAATTATGTTTCCGTTCCAGGCGTCCATCCAATTGCCCGGGGGTATCCACGCGACGCGGGTGGTGCCGGTGGATTTGAGGGGCTGCCAGAGCAGTTGGAGGCGGGCGTTGTAATCGAGCTGCTGGTATTCGATTTGAATCTGATGGGGCACTCCGGCCGTCAACACGCCATTTTCGCCGGTAATCACCGAGTCATGGGGACCCCAGGCGTCAATCACCAGGGTGCCGTCAATCCAAACACGCGCGCCGTCGTCTTCGAGTGTTGCCAACTGCACATTGCCCACGGAGGCAGGAATCTCAATGATGCCGCTCCAACGCGCGGAAAAGTGCGTGCGCGGAAAGCCGGGGGCAGGGCTAATTTTATCCCAATTGAAATCAATCTTCGCATCGGTGCGGGGGAAAGCCGCCGGGCCGGACAAGGCGTCATTGGCAAAATAGTCTCCGTGCAGACCCGGCTGGCCATTGGCGCCCTTCAACCAATCCGCCGGCACAACCTGCATGGAGCCATGCAGAACAGGGGCGACGAGGATGTTCTGGCCCAGCAGATATTCGTCGTTGCGGCCGGCTTCCGGATACTGCGGAAAATACAAATCGAGCCGGCGCAGGAGGGGTTCGCCCGTTTCATAATTCTCGTGCGCCGCGGCGTAGAACACCGGCAGCAACCGGTAGCGCATGTCCAAATAATTGCGCACGTCCGTTTCGGCTTCCGGTCCAAACACCCACGGCATCCGCTCCAAATTATGGGTGCAATGCGGGCGATAAACCGGCGAAAGAGCGCCGTATTCGATCCAGCGGATATATTCCTCGGTGGTGGGATTTGAAGTGTGGCCGCCCAGGTCGTCACTCTCGTAGGGGAACAGCGATTGCGCGCCGGAATAGACCGCATTTTCCACCGCCCGCCGCAAATATTCCCAACCGGGGCCGATGTCACCGGTCCATTGGTACGGATAGCGATGCGACGAGACGTCCATGGGACGATTGCGGATGCCGTTATCAATGCCGTCCACGTTGGCCATGATGAGCGGGCGGCGGCCAGGCTCGACCCGTTGGGTTGTATCGTGGTAGAGGCGCATGCCCCAGGTTTCCTTGCGCAAACCGGGAGCGGGCGGCACGAGGGCCACCCACCAGTTGCGGTCATACCACCAGATATCAAGGCCGTCGCGGAGCACGCCGGCCAGGCCGTTGAAGCGATACGTCATCTCCGAGGCGTCGAGACCACTGACGTTGGTATTGAGCGGTTCGGGATGGTCATTGAACAGGACGCGCACGTTCGCGGCGTGCGCCTTGGAGAAGAACCTCCGCAGGTTGGGAAACAGATTGGTGTTTGGCGCATAACCGGTGGATGCGCCCTGACGCCAGCCGGTATCCACCACCAACACGTCGAGCGGGATGTTGCGCGAGCGATAATCCCGGATCTGTTTGAGCGCGGTCCCCTCACTGTAATCGTACCAGCGGCTGTCGAATGCTCCGAACATGAACAATGGCGGCAATTCCGTAGGGCCGGTCAATTTGAGAAAATCCTTGCGCAGTTGAAAATAATCTCCACGCGGCAGGAAAACATATAGGTCCGGCGCATTATTGCTCAAATCCCAGCCGGCGCCCGGGTTAGCCTTGTCCGGGCCGGGTGTGAGTCCCCACGGTGGCGGCACGATGCGGGGAGTATCGGCAAACGACCATGCCTGGACGCGGCCCGAAGGCGGGGGCAGCCAGACGCTATTCGTCAGGTCGGCCGTGTGTTGATAGAGAGGCTCACCGTTGGGGGATGAGATGGAAACGTCGTTCAGGGAACTCGTGTCCAGCGGGACGCGGAGAGTAAAATTTGTCGCGCGGATTTCCACAGTGCCGGCATTGGTCTGAATGGTGAAGGCCGTTCCCGGCCAATCGCGATTAACGATGTGGAAAGTCTTTCGATCTTCAAATCCTTCAGGGCCTTTGCATTCGAGACGCACCAGCGAATCGGAGAGCAATTCCACGCGGATGTCCCCTACGATGACGCTTTGCGCGCCAACGTGGAGTCCCATCATGGATAAAATCAAAGCCAGCGCCGGGACCGTCCGGCGGGGTGCGACGGGAAAGAATTGAATCATCCGCAATCATTGCCAGAAATTCCGCCTGTTGACAACGGCATGAATATGTCAAAGTGCTTCGAGGTGGCTCTGATTTCCGCGCGCCACCCGGCTTTCCGTTTTATTTGCACGCGGCGTTCCACGCGGCGTGGCGCGTCCTGGACACGTCCTATCGCGCCATATTGGCGTCAAACAGCTTGTTTTGAACAAGGGCCGAAGCCATATTAAGGCAATGTTCCGTTGTCGGATTCTTTTTTTCTCTTTGCTGTTTTTGCTGGCGACGGGGGTCCGCGGGGAGATCCTTTGGAGCGATCCCGCCTCGCGCGCGATCCATAAGACCCCGATGACCATTTTGGACGGCATGGTAAAACGGGACGACAAGGCGAACGATGCGCTCTATTTCAAATTTCACGTGGAGCCGCTTTCGGATCCGGCGGATGAACCGTACTACGCCTTGTTTCAACTGGTGGAGAGCAACCAGATGCGTCTCGGTGTGGGCAATGCGCTCGAAGCCTGGGGCTATTCCGCTGCCTTCACCTCCGAAACCGGGCCGTCCAACGTAGTGGACATTGCTGGATTCGCTCAAATCAACAATATCAATTTTGATGATTCCGGGGAATTCAATCTGCGCTCGGCGCATCCCGAAGCCGGACCAATGGGCGAGAAGCGACCGTATGAACTGCCAAGCCACGATCATCCCCGCACCATCGTATTCAAGGTGCAATACGTTCCCGGCGGGGACGATTTGGTCACGGTGTGGCTGGACCCGAATTTGACCCACGGCGCGACGGAAGAAAATCAGCCGGCCAATATCACGACCAAATTCAAGGCCAGGGCCACGTTCGACGAAATCCAACTGCGTCACGACGGCAGTGGCGGGCCGAACAAAGACGGCGGGAATGGCTGGATTTTCAGCGACATGGCCATTGCGACTTCGTTCAATGATTTTGTCATCGTGCGGTTTTGGCAGACATGGTGGTTCAGCGGCGCGATGGCTCTGCTGGTGCTCGCGGCGGTGGGTGCCTCGGTGCGGATGGTGGAGCGTCGGCGGTATCAAGTTCGATTGCAACGGGCCGAACAGCAGCACGCCCTGGAGCAGGAGCGCGCGCGTATCGCGCAGGATTTGCATGACGACCTCGGGTCATCATTGACGCGGCTTTCGCTGTTGAGCGGATTGGTTAGGGCGGACAAGGACAATCCCGAGCAGGTGGAGGCGCACGCGAGCAAATTATCGCAGGCGGCGGACCAGACGGTGCGCGCGCTGGAGGAAATCGTGTGGGCGGTGCGGCCGGGCAGCGACACGCTGCAGAGCCTGGTGGACTATATCGCCCATTTTGCGAACGAACTATTTGTGGATAACCCGACTCATTGCCGGCTGGATTTGCCGCACGATTTGCCGGCGTTGCCGCTGCCGCCGGACATGCGGCACAATATTTTCCTCATCGTCAAGGAAGCGCTCACAAATGCGCTGAAACACGCCGGCGCGCGCGAAGTGCAAGTGCATGCGAAAATCCATGGGCGGACGCTCGAAATCAGCGTCCAGGACGACGGCAAAGGTTTTGCGCCCGAAGCCTACGCCGAGGGACGCCGTAATGGTCTGGGAAATATGCGGCGGCGGGCGGCCGCCATCGGGGGCACGTTGGAACTTGAGACCAAACCCGGACAGGGGACCAAGGTCAAGGTGTCGGTGAAACTGCGTGAGCCAGTGCCGGAGACTGTGTAGCGCCGATTTGCCAGGCGACC
>JASHVW010000301.1 GCA_030044395.1 Verrucomicrobiia bacterium | reverse complement strand
GGTCAACGGGTTTATCTCCGCGATTGCCGTTGCGCCCGCGCCAGTTGTGTCGCCGTTCCCGGGAACGATCGTGACGATGGGCGGCATGACATAGCCGGCGCCGGAAGTGAACGAAGCGACGGTATAAATGCCGTCGCCGGTTGGCGACAATAGAGGTTGTGAGTTGGTGACCTCGTAGCCATTGTTGTCAATGATGGCGCCGCCGCTGTAAATATCAGCGCCGGTGACGTGGATGAAGTTTGAGCTGTTGGCGTTCGCCTGGAGCGTTCCGCCGTTGAAGTTGAGTTGACCGCTGGTGCCGCCAAAGTTACCGCTTACGACGTTTGCTTCCGCCACGCCGCCGTCGAGGTTCAAAATTCCCGTGTTATTGCCGCCGCCAAGGCCAATGCCCACGGTGGCCAGCAATGGCGTCGTGATGGCGCCCCCCATGACATTGATAATGCTCGTCTGACCAGCGCCCCAGTCGCAGACCAGTCCGCCGCCGTCATAACTGAGCGAACCGCTATAGACGTTCAAGATGCCGGTTTGGGTCGTGTTGTTGCGGCACATGACAAACCAGCCGGTGTCGTCCACCGTCGCTCCGTTGATGTCCATGATGCCACTGCCGCCCGGGTTGCCGAAACTGCTGCTGGTGCCATTGTTGTCCTCGCCAGCCAGCGCAACGCCGTTTGCCGTCAAAGACCCGCCCGCGGCGTCGTAGTAACCGACCGCACCCGGAATATTTCCTATGCAAAGATTGTCATAGCCGCTGGTGGCGTTGGCATCCACACTTCCGCCCGTCTGATAAACTGCGGCGACCGCATTAGCGACATTGCCAACCAGCAGATAGTAGGGCGAAATGGAGCCGGAAATCTCGAGCGCCGAATTCCCAGCCGTGTTTCCCACGATCATGTTGACCGTGCTGGCAACGCTTCCCGAGATGTTCAATGTCCCCGCGTTGATCACCGTCGGCCCGCTGTAGGTTTCACTGCCCGTCAGGTTTAACACGCCGATTCCACCCTTCGTCAGACCGCCGCCGGAATCTGCAAGCGCCAAATTCAGTGTCTGCGGATTTGCCGAATTGTTGATGATCGAACCCGACCCGGTCAACGTCAGAGTGTAGCCGCCACTGCTGCCGATATTGAATGCGCCCGCCGTGGTGTCAAACAGCAACGCGGTAATGGTGTAATTGTTGTCCATATTTGGCGAAAGTTGCGTGCTGCCGGCAAACTCCAGGCTGTCGCCCACGTAGCCGGGGCCAATCTTGTTGGTCCAGTTCAATCCCGTGCTCCAATTTGCGTTGCCGCCCGCCCCGTTCCACACGTCATTGCCCACGACGACAGTCAACGGGATATTGACGTTCCCGCTCAATGAGGCCGTGTCGGTCAAAGTGGCCGACAGGGTCTTGCCGCCGGCCCCGGTGCCCGGCGTCACGGTCACGGAGTTGGTCCAGACGTTTCCGCCCTCGTCAACCAAGGCCAGACTGGGTGAGCCGCCGATGGAACTCGCGTCCACCGTGACGCTGTCAACCGTGCCACCCGTGCCGTTGGTCGCAGTAACGGTGATCAGCACATTTTGATTGCGCAGAGCCGGGTTGGGCGTGATCGCGCCGCCGCCCGTCGGCGAGGTGTTCACGACATAGTGCAGCTTGACCGTGCCGCCGCTCGTGACGATCGAGAAATGGGCCGCATTCGCGGGAGCAACGTCCCAGGCGGGCGCCGGGTTGAAACTGCCCGAAATTGTATTGGCTGAAGTCATCAGGGTATAGTCAGCAGCCTGCAGGCTGGACGACGTGCTCGGAGCACTGATGTGGATAATGTTATTGTTCGCCGTCAACGTTCCGCCGACCGTCATCAGGTCGTTGGGGCCGCTGGAAGAAGTGCCCAGCGAGAAATGAACCAGGGCACCCGCGTTCAACGTCAAATTATTATTGAAAGCGTTGGTTCCAAATCCACTGCCGCTATCCGCATAGATTTCCGAACCGGAACTTGCCGCGAGTGAACCGTTGACGGTTCCGCTTCCGAATAGGTTCTGGCTGGAAGACAGGGTTGCGGAGCTGAGGCCTGAGATGTCAAAGGTTGCTCCGGTGCCCACGATGATGTTTGTCGAATCTGGAAACGCGCCAGTTAATGCCAGCCTGCCGCCGTTGACTGTCGTGTCGCCCGTATAAGTACAAGGGGTGGAAAGGGTAAGCGTGCCGCTTCCGACCTTTGTCAAACTGCCGGAGCCGGTAATGATGCCGGAATACGTCGTGCTCGTATTGTTGTTGCCAACTGAAAGCGCGATCGCGTTGGTGGTTACGGCATAGGTATTTTCGTTATATCCCTGCAGGACAATATTGCCGCTGCCGGTAATGGCTCCAACCGTTGCCGCGCCCAGAGCACTGTCAAAAATCAATGGCGTGTAAACACCGCCCAATGCTGCATACCGATTTCCTCCGGTATTATTGGTCAGATTCAATGTCGCATATTGAAGTGCCGTGCTGGCGTTGATGGCTAAATAACTCCCGGCGCCCGACCCTGTTGTGTAGGGCATAATCGTGATGGTCCCTGAGTAAGTGTTGGCATTGTTTGTAAACTCCACAATCGAGCTGTTATAAGAATTTCCACCGGCATTGCCATAGTAATCATTTTCACCCGCCATGGAGGATTGCTCAAGGGTGATGGGTCCGGAACCGCTGATAAGACCATCCAGGAATAATCCCTTGTTGCCAAGATTGGGATCTCCACCTCCATCGTAAGTTGAGCCAAAGGTGGCGCCGCCCGCCAGAATATTAATCGGACCGCTAAAATGTTGATGGCCATCATCCGCCAGGCCTTCACCGCCATTCATTTCAATGCTGTTGGTGACGTAATAGTCAAGCCCGGCATTGCCCGTGCCATAACCTATTTCAATGATGCCGGATTTGTTTACCGTTATGGTCCCGTAACCTGTGGTCGAAGACTCAAGAGATTGGCTCGTGACCGCGCCGCCGGCAACAACGATTCCATTATTGATAATTGTGCCGCCGCTGTAGGTGTTATAATTCTGCAATATAACACAACCAGGCCCATCCTTGACCAATATGCCGGGCGTTGACCCGTTATTCTCAATAATTGGCCAGATCCGCCAATTGCCGCCGTTGGCCGCATTGTTGGCCGTCAACCCATTTGGCGTATGAACAAATAACTCTCCACTGGCCAAGCCTGAATCTATTGCCGCCGTCCCAATTTCAAAAGCGGTTTCATCAATCAGCCACCGGCTTTCGCCGCGCTGAATAAGACCACCACTTCTCAACGTCACGGTCACACCATCGTTAACGACAAAGTCGCCTTGTTGCACCAGTGAGTTGATCGTTACGTTGTTTGTAATTGTAGTAACATTGTTATTTCCATTCAGCGCACCAGAAACCAAATTTTGCCCGGATAGGCTGGCAATGTTCGGAGTCGTGCTGCCTGACGCGGACACGTCGGTGTAATTGGTGCTAATAACAATGATATTATTGCTGGCAGAAACAAAATCCCCAGTAGTCGTGGATGAATCGTCGTTTCCACTGGTTGCCCATCCATCGAGGATCCCGCCCGCGTCGTTCGCCAGATACGCGCTTGTCGTCGTCACGCCTCCGGGTGTGGAAAAATCAACCGTCGCTCCCGTGTTGCGGGTAATGGTTCCATTGACGGCGAGTATTGCGCCGGAACCGACCTGCCAGGGCTGCTGCACCGCCGCCAACGCCAGGGCGTTGTTAAGCGTCACCGTTCCGCTGCTTAGAGGACTGGCGTTGATGCCGCCAGCGCCAAGCGTCAGTGTTCCCGAACCGCTAATCGTATAGCCGGTGGTGTTGAATGTCAGATTCGACGCGCTCAAACTGGAATCGAGCGTCACCGTGCCGGCGGTCCCGCCAAATATCGCCGTGTTGGTGCCGACCGCAGAATTGTCAGTCCACGTGACATCGGCAGTACCGTTATACCAGTCAGCGGTGGTGTTCAAATTCCACGTTCCGGTCCCGCCCGATCCAGCCGCGTGCCCGGGATCCCAGGAAAGACTCTGCTGCGCATTTGCGGTGACGCCAACAAGGAAAGCGGCGAAAAACAGTCCGGCGAAAAGCCGGCTGCTTTGGCGCAAAACAATGGATTGCGAGACGGGAAGTTTTGGTTTCATAGTTGATAAATAGTTTGCTTGGTTTGTCTTGAAGTGACGCATTCAATTAGCGGGGAGGAAACTTGTCCGCACGTACGACAGACAAAATAGGGCACAGCTTTCGGCGACGCATCATTGCACGGCATAATCAAGAATGGGCGATTCTACTTAAACCACCATCGCGCAACAACGCCAGTTTGCGTAAAAAATTCGCCATTTTGCGAAGTGCGTTTCGCAAGAGCGCCTTTTGGCAATTTCGACGCAACGTGGCTGCCGGAGGGAAGATAAAGCGCCAACGTCACCAAGTTCTCGAAGAAGGGACTTCGAAGGTATAGCGGTCGGGAAACATTTTTATTTTCTTCCCAAGTGAAATTCCATGGACAAAATGGACGCATGGAGTGTTTGAAGACAACTTGCGCTTGGCCTGTCGCGGAGCGACTTTGGACATAAGCCAGACACAAAGTGTCTGGTAACTTCCATAAAAATTTTCCCGTCGCAGCGGGACGGCGGACCTGTTCCTCCGTTATTCATTTCCACGAATTTCTCCGTTTGCCCGAAAGACTGCGAGTAATGAAACAATCGTCCGGCTTACGGAGATTCCAGTTACATCATGCGATCTGGCGAAATATCGCCCGGCAGAATCTCAGAACATGAAGGTGGGGTCGCCGCCAAAGTATCTTAACGGGTGACCGGATGGATAGTTGGGCCAAATGTCCCGCCACTGGCGCCATTGCACGTGGCCGTCTTCAAACAATATGTTGGCCCCGGTAGGCAACTTCCCATACAAATGACTCGTGCGTTGAAAGATTGGCGGTTTGAGGCCGGCAAGGCCGCCAACCGATATGTTATCAAAGTTTTCTTTGCCAGTATCGTAAAGGACGATGTCAGCCACCAGTTCGGCATCAGACGGAGTCGGCCCCGGTTTGGTGAGACAGTTTGTCTTCCAATAAGCCGATTCAGACACCCCGCCGGCATTCGCTCCCGCACCCGGAATCAAATAGATGTAATCGAGAATGCGAAACCCGCCAGTGGTTCCCGAATACCCTGGCTGATTGGGCACCGCAAAGTTCCATGTCTGGTCGATGTTATAACCCGGGTTTGACGGACAATAGAAAACATTCCGGGTACAAGATCCATAAGATTGCATCATCACCGTGAAATTGGTGGTGATGTCCCATGGCCAATTACCGGAAGGGGTCGGGGGGGTGGCTGAATAAGGGGCATACCTCAAATCTGGATATTTGCCGTTATCATCGTTGGTGTAAAGGGCAAAGGCCACGCCCTGTTGATGCAAATTACTCATGCAGGAGGCCCGATTGCCCCTTTCCTTGGCTTGGGCCAGCACGGGAAGGAGAAGCGCCGCGAGAATGGCAATAATGGCGATGACCACCAGCAACTCTATCAGTGTGAAGCCAGAACCTTCCCATCGGCCTTTGGCAGTGTGTTGCGCCATACAATCAGTCAATTATTTCGTGTTTTTAATTTTTAACCGGTGCTTGACTAATGCTACCACCCGACCCACTCCACACAACGCCAATTCGCGCATATTTGTCGCCAATTTGCGCAAACGCCGGTTCTGACTCTCATCCCTTGTCCGCCATGAGCTGATGCGCGAAATGGTGATAATTAACCACATTTTGGCATTGAGGAGAAACGGAAAGTCTGGCCATACTGGATCGTTCCAAAGAAGCGGCGCCAGGACATTCCCGTGCCTCACGCATTGGAAGAAGACAACAACATGAAAAACGGTCAAAGATTGTGTCGGCTCGAAGTAAAATAATTTTTTCAAGTTTTTGAAACGTCAAATAAAAAAAATCCCCACCATCGGACTCCTCATCGAATCATCACGGGAATCCGGGCGGGCGTTGATTTGCGGCATCGCCCGGTGCGCGCATCATTATGGCCCGTGGTCGTTTTACTGGGAGCCTGGCGGCCTCGAAAAAGCCTGGCCTGAGCTGAAGGCACTGAACGTGGACGGGATTATTTTGCGCGACGTGGACAAACTGGAAGAGGTGGCCGAGCTGAAAATTCCCGCCGTGGTGATTGGACACAGCAAGGCGGAAATTCCCGATTTGGTCAATGTCGTCACAGACTCCGCGGCCATCGGGCAAATTGGCGCCGAGCATCTGTTAAGTTGCGGATTCAAGCATTTTGCCTACTGCGGTTACGGTGGTGGTATTCCATCGTTTTCGACATCGGAACTATTTACATGGTCGGATTTGCGGAGAGAATCATTTGAGAAACGCATTCGTCGGGCGGGATTTGATGTGGACGCCTACACCACCTTGTCGGCTGCGACGGAAGCGTGGCAGGAGGAGCGTCACAAAATGGCAGGTTGGCTGCAGTCATTGCCCAAGCCGATCGGATTGATGGCGTGTAATGACGATTGCGGGCGACAGGTCATCGAAGCCTGCAAGTTGACGGGACTATCCGTGCCGGACGAAGTTGGCATCCTGGGGGCGGACAACGACGAAGTCGTCTGTGGTCTTTCCGAACCGTCCATGTCCAGCGTAGCCATCAACTTCGAACGGGCCGGATACGAAACCGCGCTGGTGCTCCATCGGATCCTGCGCGGAAAACCCCGGACGCCATCAAAAATTATTGTTTCGGCAACGCATGTCGTGGCGCGCCGTTCGACAGACTTCATGGCCGTGTTTGATCCACAGGTACGGAAGTCGCTCCAATTTGTACGCGATCATATCCGTGAGAACATCATGGTGATGGATATATCCCGGGCAGCCGGAATGTCACGCCGCGCACTGGAGATAAAATTCCGTCGAGAAATCGGATGTTCCATTCATGAATATGTCCGCCGCCTGCGAACAGACAAAATTGTTCGTTTGCTCGTGGAAACGGATTTGCCAGTCGGGCAGATTGCCGAATCTCTTGGCTTTGCAGACATTCAGCACTTTGCGCGCTACTTCCGTACCAACAAGGAAATAAGTCCCTTGGCGTATCGCCGCGCTTTTGGAAAACATGCGGCTTGAATAATCCAAACCCTTCCCATCGCGACGCTCAGGAACTTTCCCCCTGGTCTGCTTTTCTAATTGACGACCTGATCTGTTGCGAGACCCTGCAAAATTCCATGTTCTCTCGCCCTTCTCATTCTGCCTTTCAAACCGTAGCCATTCCCGCCGATCCGACGGCATCCCACCTCATGAAATCCAACCTCCTGATCAAAACTGATCAAACCTAGTCAAACCAAAAATTCCATCAGATCAATTCCGAAAATTTCGCCGGCCCCGTGCGTCAGATTGGCAAAATTGCTGAATCAAAAACAAATATTGCAAAATAAACCCATTTATCATTCTCTTTTCAAAATGCAACCGGTTGTTAATCAAAACCTTGTAAATATACCGCGCCAGGATCTCCATGCGTGCAGCAAAAATCCGAACCCGTTTTCCGCCCTTTTGCGGATATTATCACCTTCCGCTCTTTTTTCGTTCATCTGTGTTCGCCTGCCGTGCTTGCGAACTGTCACTGCAAATCTGTGGTTAAATTTTGCTTTCGACTGCCTGTTTTCTGCTTTGAAGAACGCCAAAAATGATGTTCAATTACCAGCGTTTAACAGGAATCAACCTAAAAACGTTTAGATGAACCATGGTTCGCCGCAAATCCTGCTCGTGGGCAGCGACCCCAAATTTTTGGGAACGCTCGCCCTCGCCTTCCAGCAGGAGAATGTCAACGCCTCTTTCGCAAACGGAGAAGCCGAAGCTCGCAGACTGCTCCACGACTGGCCGGCCGACCTCATCTTGCTCGATGTCGGCCATGTCGAATTTCTTCAGGAATTGAAAAATGACCCGCTCACCCATCCTCTGCCCGTCATCCCCTTTGTCGCAGAAGACGATTCCACGGGAAGATTGCGCGCGTTTGAATTGGGCGCCCACGATTGCATCAGCAAGCCCTTTGACACCGCGGAATTGCGCGCCCGTATGCACGCCGCCCTCCAGGTCAAACGGCAATGGGATGCCTTCGCCGAAAAGCAACGCGAGTTAAACGATGCCCGCCTCGCCGCGGAATCGGGCGGCCGCGCCAAGTCCGACTTTCTGGCCGCCATGAGCCACGAAATCCGCACCCCGATGAACGGTGTCATCGCCATGGTCGGCCTCCTCATGGAATCGCCGCTGAGTCCGGAACAACGCGGTTATCTGGATACCATCCATACCAGCAGCGAATCCCTCCTCACCATCATCAATGACATCTTGGATTTCTCAAAAATTGAAGCGGGTAAAATGGAGTTGGATTCCCGTCCCTTCGATCTTCGAGCCCGGCTGGAGGAAACCCTGGACTTGCTGGCCGCCAAGGCCGCGGAACAGAATCTCGATTTGGTCTGCCAGGTGGATCCAGCGATCCCGGCAACTATCGAAGGCGATTCCCTTCGGCTTCGCCAGGTGCTGGTGAATCTTTTGAGTAACGCCCTCAAATTCACCGAAAGAGGCGAAGTTTTCGTGCAGGTCAAATTGCTCTCTGCCTCACCCCTGGACACGCCGGGCCGTTCGCAATTTCATTTGCATTTCTCCATTTGCGACAGTGGCATCGGCATTAATCCGGAAAAACTGCTCAATTTGTTCAAGCCGTTCACCCAGGCCGAAAAATTTACCGCGCGTCACTACGGCGGCACCGGCCTGGGATTGGCCATCAGCAAGCGTCTGGTCGAAATGATGGGTGGCAAAATGTGGGCCGAGAGCCAGCCGGGCGTCGGCTCCACATTCCATTTCACTTGTAACGTCCAGGCCGCGGCAGCCGCCGAACCCGAAATCAACCGTCGCCAGCTCAAACTCGCTGATTTGCGCGTCTTGATCGTGGACGACAATTCGACCGTCGCCCGCGTCCTGGCCGCGCAATTGTCACAATGGGGCATGCTGCCGAAAACCGCCGGCAGCGCGGCCGAGGCCATCCAAAGATGTTGCGAGGGAGAACCATTCGACCTCGCATTGGTGGATTTGCAACTACCCGAGATGGATGGCGTGGCGCTCTCCCGCGAAATCCGCAAGCTGCCCAGCGCGGCAATGTTGCCGATGGTCTTCATGACGCCGCTGGGCGTCCACCCCGAAGGCCGCGACACGGCCATCGCCTTCGCCAATGCTGTCAACAAGCCCGTCAAACCCTCGCAATTGCTGGCAGGAATCGAGAACGCGTTGTTCAGCAGAAAAAAAGTCGACGAGGCCCCGTCCGCGCCGCCGCAACCCGCCCAATCGTTGGCCGAACGATTTCCCATCAGTCTTCTCTTGGTGGATGACAATTCCATCAATCAAAAGGTCGCTGTCCGCATCGTCCAGCAACTCGGTTACCAGCCGGAAAAAGCGGCCAACGGACTCCAGGCACTTGAAGCCCTCGACAAACAGCGTTACGATCTGATCTTTATGGACTTGATGATGCCCGAAATGGACGGCTTGGAAGCGACTCGAATCATTCGCCAACGCCAGAAAGACCCGGCGTATCCAATGTATCAATCGCGCATCCTCATCATCGCCATGACCGCGCATGCCATGCAATCAGACCGCGAAAAGTGTCTGGCAGCCGGCATGGATGATTACCTGGCAAAACCAATTCGGCCGGGCGACGTCCGCAACGTCATTGAAAAATGGGCGCCGCGAATCTGCAAGGCGAAGGCCGCCGCCAGTTCAACCGAAGCCAGGCCGGAGGCGGCTGTCGTGGCACAGGTCACGCCCGCCTTGGCCGAAGAGCCGCCTGTGGACCTGGCCCGTTTTAACGACATGAGCGGCGGTGACCCCGCGATGGCATTGGAATTGATTGAGATGTTCAACAAACAGACCACCGACCAATTGAAACAAATCGAAGAAGCGACGCGAGCCGGCGACGCCGCCGCCGTGGGCCACGTCGCCCATAGTTGCAAGGGCGCGAGCGCGACCCTGGGCATGAAACGCCTGGGCGCGCTGATGCTTAAACTGGAAAAACTTGGAAAATCCGGCGCCCTCGATGGCGCGGAACAGATTCACTCGGAAGCGCTGCGCGAATTCCAGGAAGTGCGAAAATTTATGTCGGCGAACTTTAATCCGACGACGCCGGCAACAGTAGGCCATTCATGAAAAAAATTCTGATAATCGAAGACAACCAAATTGTCGCCAACGTCTATCGCAACAAGCTGCTGGTGGAAGGTTATGAAACCGAAATTGCCCTCGACGGCGAAACCGGCTTGAGGATGATGCGGATGTTCAAACCTGACGCCCTCATTCTCGACCTTATGCTGCCCAAAATGTCCGGCGTGGACGTCATCAAGGAAATCCGGGGTGAACCGGATTTTGCCAAACTGCCGATCATCGTTTTTTCAAACACCTATTTGACCAACTTGATCCAGGAAGCTTGGAAAGCCGGAGCGAACAAATGCCTCTCCAAAGCCAGTTGTTCCCCCAAGGAAGTCCTCGAACTTATTCGCGCAACCGTGGGCGACAGTGGCACCATGCGAGGTAAATCTTCCGAACCGGCGCCGGAAAAAACCCCCGAGCGCCTCGCCGCCGCCGGCCCCCAGGACGCCATCTTTCAGTCGGACCTCAGAAAATCCTTCGTTGAGAGTTTGCCCGCCACCCTCGCGACCCTCCGGGCCGGACTGCAAGGCCTCATCAAGGCCGAAGGCGAAATGGCCCAACTCAAGCAAATTTACGAGTTGTACCGCCGCTTCCATGCGCTCACGGGAAACGCCGGCATCGCCGGGTTGAATCAGATTTCCAAAATGTCTGATGCCGTGGAAGCTCTCCTCAAGGAACTTTACGAAAAACCGAAAAACATCAACCGCTCGACACTGCGCACGGTGGCGGCCGGCGTGGATTTCCTCGGATTCCTGTTCGAGCGCGGCATCGCGGCCGATAAACAGGAAATTCCGCCGGCCCAGATCCTGGTGGTGGATGATGAGCCGATCTCCCGGCGCGCCATCGTTTATGCGCTTGAAAAGGCGCATCTGCAGACCGTCAACGCCGAGGACGCCAATGGTGCGCTTCAGTTGCTCCAGGACAAGCAATTCGATTTGGTCCTTTTGGACGTCGACATGCCGACGATGAACGGTTATGAGCTTTGCGCCAAATTGCGCGCCATGCCGCAGTACAAAAAAACGCCCGTGGTGTTTGTCACCGCCTTGAGCGACTTCGACAGCCGCACCAGTTCCACGATGGCCGGTGGAAATGATTTCATCGCCAAGCCGTTTCTGTTCATCGAACTGACAGTCAAGGCGCTCATTCATGTTCTGCGCACAAAATTAGCCCCCGCAAAATCGTAGCCTGGAAGCATTGACATCGCGGCTGGTTTTTGCGGAAATACGCCGAACCAGGGCCATGTTAACGCAAAGAGAAATCATCTCCACCGATTCGTTACTGCACGAAAACCGCAAGTTTCCGCCACCGAGCGAAGTTCTCCAACGCGCCCTGCTCAACGCCTCACAGTTTCATGAACTGTACGAACGTTCAATCCATCAGCCTGAGAAATTCTGGCTGGACCAGGCGAAATTGCTCAACTGGTTCAAACCACCGAAACATGCCCGGAAATTTGAGTGGAACACCGATGCGCGCAAAATCGAGCACACTTGGTTTGCGGATGGCCAGCTCAACGCGTCCGTGAATTGCCTGGACCGTCATTTGAAAACCCGCGGCCACCAAACCGCCATCATCTGGCAGGGCGAACCCGAGGAAGACGTGCGCCGCATCAGCTATGCGGAATTGCATGCGGAAGTCTGCAAGTTTGCCAACGTCCTGAAACTGCTTGGCGTTCACAAAGGCGACCGCGTGGCGATTTACATGCCAATGATCCCCGAGGCCGCCGTCGCCATGCTCGGCTGCGCGCGCATCGGGGCGATTCATTCGGTGGTGTTCGGCGGCTTCAGTTCCGATTCCCTGGCCGGGCGCATCACTGATTCCGAGTGCAAATTGCTGGTCACGGCGAGTGTTTCATTGCGCGCCGGAAAATCTCTTCCGCTGAAATCGCTGGCTGACGCCGCCTTGGAACACGCCCCGAGCATCCGAAACGTCATCGTCGTCAAACGTAATCAGGAGCCATGCAATATCACACCGGGCCGTGATGTCTGGTATCATGAACTGATGGCGAATGCTTCCGCCGATTGCCCGCCCGGGCACATGAATGCGGAGGATTATCTCTTCATCCTTTACACCTCGGGTTCCACGGGCAGACCCAAAGGGGTCGTTCACAGCACCGCCGGCTATCTCCTCTGGAGCGCTTTGACACATCAGTACGTCTTCGATATCCACGACGGCGACATTTATTTCTGCACCGCCGACGTCGGTTGGGTCACCGGCCATAGCTACGTCGTTTATGGGCCCCTTTGCAACGGCACCACCACCCTGATGTTCGAGGGTGTGCCAACGTTCCCCGACGCCGGACGCTTATGGAAAATTGTTGAAAAATTCAAAGTTAATTCCTTTTATACCGCGCCGACGGCCATCCGCGCCCTCATCCGGCTCGGCGATAATTGGCCGGCCAAATATGATTTAAGCTCGCTGCGCGTGCTGGGCACTGTCGGCGAACCCATCAATCCCGAAGCGTGGATGTGGTATTTCAAACACATCGGCCATGAACGCTGTCCCATCGTGGATACCTGGTGGCAAACTGAGACCGGCGGACATCTCATCACTCCATTGCCCGGCGTCAATACCCTGAAACCCGGCAGCGCCAACCGTCCATTCTTTGGCGTCGAGCCGGTCGTTCTCCGCGACGACGGCGCCGAATGCGCGCCGAACGAAGGCGGCAAACTCTGCATCAAGAAGCCCTGGCCGGGGATGATGCGCACCACCTGGGGCGACCATGACCGTTTCATCAACACTTATTTTTGCACGTTCAAGAATATGTATTTCACCGGCGACGGCGCCCGCGTGGACGATGACGGCGACTATTGGCTCCTCGGCCGGGTGGATGACGTGGTCAACGTTTCCGGCCACCGCATCGGCACGGCGGAAGTGGAAAGCGCGCTCGTGAGCCATCCCAAAGTGGCCGAGGCGGCCGTCGCGCCCATGCCGCATGAAATCAAAGGCCAGGCGCTCTATGCGTTCGTGACATTAAAAGACGGCATCGCCGACAGCGAAGACTTGAAAAAGGAATTGGCCGCGCACGTGCGCAAGGAAATTGGGTCCATTGCCGTCCCGGACAAAATCCAGTTTGCCCCCGGCCTGCCCAAAACACGTTCCGGAAAAATCATGCGGCGCATCCTGCGGAAGATTGCGGAAAATCACGTTGACCAAATCGGCGACACCAGCACCCTGGCCGAGCCTGCCGTCGTGGAAGCGTTGGTGAAAGGCAAACAATAGTTATTGGTCGCGAATCGAATGCGGGGATCAAAGTGCCGCAAGGTTTTGGACTGCGCCAGTCGTCTGGCGCTTTACCACCGGATTGCCAGAGCGCGTTTTGACAATCAGGCCATCTTGGCGGTTTTGATCCGCTCTAGATACTCCCGCCAAATCAAAACAAACGCCGTGGCAAAATCACTCGGCTTTTCGCTTGCCCATTGTGAAACCTTTTCCGGCGTGAACCAATCGCCCGTCTCAATCTCCTCAGGCTGCAGACAAAACGGGCCCTCGTCTTGGCAGCGATAGACCCAGACAAATTCCGCGTCCGTTGCCGCGCAGGCGTCAACCTTGAAAAGCTTCTCCAGCGGCGATTTTATTCTCAGCCCGAGTTCCTCGTGCAATTCACGGATGGCGCTCTGGTCGTAGCCCTCGCCTGAATTCACGTGCCCCGAGCAGGAGGAATCCCAAACCCCAGGTTGTCGGTCCTTTGTCATCGAACGCTTTTGCAAAAAAATTTCGCCGCGCGAATTAAATACAAACACATGCACTGCCCGATGCAACAATCCTCGCGCATGCACATCGCTTCGTGCTCTGGCACCAACCACCTCATCCCATTCGTTGACAACGTCGAAAATGTCTTCAGCCATTTTTTAGTCTCTCCTCAAACCGCCGCCGGCGCGGCAGATTCTTAAATGAAATCCGGCAAATTCATAGCATCGCAGGCGCGGCGCCTGCCGGCGGAATTTCCAGCGTCAGAGAATAATCTCTGTATCCCACGGCCCGCCAAAACGCGACCCCCGCTTCGTTTTTGACCAAAACTTCCACCGTAAGCCGCTTTCCCTTTGGCCAGATTCTCGACCTCATAATATCCATCGCCTTTCGGCCAATCCCCTCCCTGCGCCGGGTTCTGACGACGAAAAGCTGCCGCAAATAAACTTCCTCCGTCTGCTCCCGATATAAGGCATAAGCCACGACTTCCCCGCCGTTTTCAAAGATCACCGCCGCATATTCCGAAGTCAGCCAATCTTTCATGCGTTGCTCCAGCTCCGGAACAGTCATTTTGTTCCGATGCCGTTCATCGCGAATTAGTTGATGATTCAACTCCGCAAGCATTGCGCAATCATCCATCGTGGCGAAACGAAAATTCATTGTGTCGAATCTATTTCAAAAACTGCGCGAGCCTCGCAAGTTGTTCCAAACTTGACTTCTCAGCGCGTTCCCGAGGCGAAATCCTTAATTCCGCAAAAGCCTTTGTCAGTTTCTCCTCCGGCCAATCGGCTTTCAACAATTTTATCATCATCTTTCGCCGCTGTGAAAATGCCCGCTTCACGATCTTCGCAAAACTTGCGCGCAAATTCTCCGGCAACAGTGGCTGCGCCCGCTGGTCCAAAACCACGCAAGCCGAATCCACGTCCGGTTCCGGAAAAAAGCATCCCCGCGGAATTCTGAAACATTCGCGCGGCTCATAATCCAATTGCACCAACAAAGTCAAAATGCCGTAATCGTCGTCGTCCGTTCCAGCCATCAGCCGTCGCGCCACCTCCAATTGCAGCGTCACGACGATCTTTTTCGGAGCGCGCGCTCCGCACGCCAGCTCCACCAGGATCGGCGAGGCCACGGAATAAGGCAGGTTTGCCACCAGCTTCCACCCGCGCCAATCCCGCTTTTCGTTTTGCAAATAGTCCAGTGCGTCGGCGTGAAACATGTGCAATCGCTCTTCGGATATGGGCAAAGCGAATCGGTCCTTCAGAAATTCCGCCAATCGTGCGTCCTTCTCAATGGCCAAAACCTCGCCGGCGTTTGCCAACAATAATTCCGTGAGCGGACCCAGCCCCGGCCCAACCTCCAAAACCTTGTCATCCTTCGACAGGCCCGCCGCGGCGACAATCCGTTGCAATTGGTTCTGGTCGTGCAAAAAATTCTGCCCCATGGATTTGGTGAGCTGGATGCCGCGCTTCGCCAATAGATCTTTCATGTCCGAAAGCTTCACACCAAAAATTTAACCATAGACGGCTGCGGATGAACACCATGTTTCATGCACGCCCGCTGGCCTTTTCTGCTCGTCTTTTCGATCTGGTTCGGTGCGGGCCTGTTTTCAATCTGCGCTTATCGGTTTTCATCCGCGGTTAAAACTTTTTTCATCTCATTGACGGTTTTCGTCAACTGTGTTTTGGCAATGGTCAATGGCGGCGTAAAACTGATGACGTTTGCGTGCTCGCCTTCTGGCAGCAAAATGTAACCGCGCCGAAGCATTTCCTTGATGACAGCGAACGTTTCGGAGGTCGCTGGACGTCCGTCCGCCAGAGTCAATTCAACTCCGGCCAACAACCCCAACCCGCGGACGGAAACGTGGACGTCCAATTTCAAATTTTCGATCGCCGAAAGACCTTCGAGCAAAAATTTTCCAAGTTCGGCCGCGGTTGCCGGCAGCTCCAGCCTTTCAATTTCCGCGATTTGCGCCAAGGCCATTGCGCAGCCGACCGGATGGCCCAGAAACGTGCTGGTATGAACGGCCTCGCCGCACGATGGCGGCCAAACATTCATCAAATCCGCGCGCCCGACGCAAGCGGACAGTGGAAAACCGCCCGTGAGCGCCTTGCCCAGGCAGACCAAATCCGGTGCCACGCCCGCGTGTTCGCAGCCAAACCACTTACCAGTCCGGCCAAAGCCTGTGTAAATTTCATCCGCAATCAACAACGCGCCGAACTCGTTGCACAGCTTCCGCAGCAGCGGCAGAAATTCCGGTGGCGGAATATTCACGCCCCCGCGCGCCTGTAACGGCTCAACGAGGATTGCGCCGACCCGTCCACGGCGAAAAAAATTCCGGATTTGAAATTCCACCGTTGGCAAATCGGATTTCTTCTTAGGGTATGACGCAAAATTTCCGAACTCGCGCAACTGCGGATGGAACGGCCGGCGGAAAAAATCACGATGCGTCACGTTGAGCGCTCCGTAACCCAACCCGTGGTAGCCGGCCGCGAACGCCACCACTCCATGCCTGCCGGTCGCCAGAATGGCGGTCTTGAGCGCGGC
>JASHVW010000300.1 GCA_030044395.1 Verrucomicrobiia bacterium | reverse complement strand
GGGAAGTTTTCGACCGCTCGAGCGGTTTGCGCGCCGTAGTAGGAGTCCGCCGGTACCTGCATTTGACCCATGGAATCGGATTCTGCCCGGAATTGATTGCTCATGGCGGAAAGTTTATGCGCGCAATGGAAAAATGCCACAAAAACAAATTTGACCGCGGCTATTTCTTCGCTTCAATTGCTTGATGCGAGCGATGGTTCTTGAACGTCCTCAAACGCCGCTGCGCGCCACGGACTGGCCGACGCCAAAGCCGCGCGCGAATGAAATCCTGATCCAAGTTCGCGCCTGCGCCGTTTGCCGGACGGATTTGCACGTGGTGGACGGCGAGCTGCCAAATCCAAAACTGCCGCTTGTGCCCGGCCACGAAATTGTCGGCGTGGTCGTTGAACAAGGGAGAAAGGCGCGACGCTTCGGGATCGGCGCGCGCGTCGGGGTGCCCTGGCTTGGTTGGAGTTGCGGCAAGTGCCGATTTTGCCGTACTGGTCGTGAAAATCTTTGCGATCTCGCGCAATTCACCGGTTACACCCGGAACGGCGGCTACGCGCAGTTCACCGTGGCGGACGAGCGCTTCTGTTTTTCTATTCCGAAAATGTATTCCGATGCGGAAGCCGCTCCCCTGCTCTGCGCCGGGTTGATTGGCTTTCGCTCATTCAAAAAATGCGGAGACGCCAAACGCATCGGCATCTATGGTTTCGGAGCGGCGGCGCATATCATCGCCCAGGTGGCCGAATTTCACGGACGGGAGATTTTTGCCTTCACGCGGCGGGGTGATTTGAAAGCGCAACGATTTGCCAGATCACTCGGCGCCGTCTGGGCGGGCGGCTCGGAAACCCTGCCGCCAAGGAAACTGGATGCGGCGATTATTTTCGCCCCCGTCGGCGCCCTGGTACCGCTGGCGCTAAAGGCAGTGGAGAAAGGTGGAATCGTGGTTTGTGGCGGCATTCATATGAGCGATGTGCCGTCGTTTCCATACGAATGGCTCTGGGAAGAACGCAGCATCTGCTCCGTGGCCAATCTGACGCGGCGCGACGGCAACGAGTTTTTCAAAATTGTCCCCCGCGTGCCTGTCCGCGCCACGGTTGATAAGTTTCCCTTGGAAAAGGCGAATGAAGTTCTGGACAAGGTGCGCCATGGAAAAGTCCACGGCGCAGCCGTGCTGATCCCTTGACTCAACAAAAACGCGGTGCTGATCTCTTGACTCTACAAAAATATACAAATTTTGCATTCAAATGGCGCCAAATGGCGCCATTCACACTCAAGTATCCGTCACTCAACGTTATACCACCTGCAAGGTCGGAAACTGCCGGCCGAGGATTGGAGCGCTCTTGGTGTTGAGCCAGTGTTCCAGCACGCTCGCATACACGTTTCGAAAGTCCACGTTGAACTTGATGTCGCCCTCAAACAAATCCTGAGGCGCCAGGCTCGGATAAGCTCCCAGCAGGCCGGCCTTCACCCTGTTGCCGATGATAAACAACGGGGCAGCCGCGCCATGATCCGTGCCGCCGTTGGCGTTCTCGGCCACGCGCCGCCCAAATTCGCTGAAGGTCATCACCAGCACGCGCTGCATGTTCCCCTGCGCTTTCAAATCATCCACAAACGCTTTCGTTGAGTCGCCGAGGTCTTTCAGCAACTGCTTCTGCCGGTTGACTTGTCCCGTATGCGTATCGTATCCACCTTGTGACACGTAATAGATGCGAGTGGACATGCCGCCGCCAATCAGCTTGGAGACGAGCTTGAGCGAATTGCCAAGCTGCGAATTGGGATACGTCGCCTGGTTCTGGACACGATTGGCAATGTCCCGGATTTTGTCCGAACTCATCTGGGCGTCGAGCGCGATGCGTTCGATAAAGTCCTCGGCCTTGCCGCCGGTCATCGGTTGGGCGGCGGCGAGCATGCCGATCGAGCCGCCGGAATCGTCGCCGGTGCTTTGCCCGCCCATTTGGATGTCATTCATTTGCTCGTAGGCCGCCTCAGTTTGCGGGTTGGCCTGGAAGCGATAACTTTGCGGGTTGTTGAGGCAAATACCCATGGGTTTCTCGGCATAAAACGATTGCGGCAATTCGTTGCCGACCACCACGCCAACCGTGGGGTCCGCGCCCGAACAACAACTGTCAAAATAGCGCCCCACCCAGCCATATTTCTCCACCTGGTCGGCGTCGCTGGCCGTCTGCCAGATTTCCGTGGAGCGGAAATGCGAGCGATTCGGGTTCGGATAACCGACGCCTTGAATCACCGCAAGGTTTCCCGCGTCATACAGGTCCTTGAAGCCCGTCATCGCGCCGTGAAATCCAATTTCGCCGTTCAGTTTTAAAACATCTGACGCTTTAAGCCCAATGACGGGGCGCGCGTTGTGATAATAATCGTTGGCGAAAGGCACGACGGTATTAATGCCATCATTGCCGCCGGCCATTTGGAGCACCACCAGAATGGTGCTGTCCCTGCCGGTGATGATTTGCGTGGAGGAATCCGCGGCCTCGCTCTGTAGCGCGGAGAAGGTGTTGGCCAGGAACGCTGGGACGGTCCATGACAGCGCGCTGCCCAGGACGGTGGTCCGCAAAAATTCGCGGCGGGTTTGGAGTGTAATTTCATTTTTCATAAGCTCCTCATGCAACTTGATACTCCGGCGTGGACATCACCAGGCGGATTGCCGTGCGAACGTCCCCGTCAGACAGGACGGTCTTTGTGTCGAGAAAGTCGCGCAACCCCTTTTCCTGGTCGTCGGACAAGGTGGACTGCAACAGCCGGTGCTCGAGCGCATTGACAAGCAAATCCTTCTCCGCGCGCTCCTCGGGCGTCAAAATTTTCGTAATATCCACGCCGCCCACGTGGATCCGGTCCGCGAGTTTTTTTAATTTTTTGCCGCCCTGGCCGTTCGGCCTTTGCGCGAAATCTTCCGCGGATAACTGCTGCGTCGTTCCCTGGACAACGGTGGCGGCGTCATTGTAGCGGTCCAGCAACGTGTTCGTGGTGATCCAACTCAGGCCGCCGTCCCATCCTTTGACATTTGGTGGCGCGAACAGGTCCTGCCCCAGCCCGCGAAGAATTGCCGTGGAAATAAGGGGCGGCGGCAATTGGCATTGGAGCATGCGCACGGAGCCAACCAGCCATTGCGCCGGGCTTTTGACTTCGTTGCGGATAATCGAATCGTCATAAAACTCCTCGCTTTGGAACATCACCTGGAGGAACGGCTTGAAGAAATTTCCGTTGTAGGCGAGGACATCGGCCAGCGCCTGGTTTAGCTCCCGTGAAGGCATTTGTCCCGTAAAAAAGTTCCAAATCTTTGCCGTGATAAATCGCGGAGCCTGGGGTTGCCGCACCACTTGCGCCAGGAAGTCCTCGCCGTTCAAATTTCCAGTCAATCCCAGGATGGTTTTGATGCCGTCATCATGGTAGGCCGGCCGATAGACAAACGTCTGCTCCGCCGGAATGTAAGACCAACCGGTAAGCGCGCGCGCGGCCTCGGTAACGTCTTTTTCGGTGTAATTGCCCTCGCCCAGCGCGAACAGTTCCATTGATTCGCGCGCAAAATTTTCATTCGGATGCTCCTTGCGGCTCTGCCATTGATCCAGCCAGACGAGCATGGCGGGGTCCCTGCCCGCTTCGATCAGCAACCTCAGCCAATTGGCGTTGGCGAGCCGGCGGAACAACTCGTTTTGCCGCCACATCAGGTAGGACGAGTTGGGCACGCCCTGGACCTTCTGGATGCTGGTGGCGAAATGGCCATGCCAGAACAAAACCATTTTTTCCTGGAACGGTCTTGGGCCGTAGGCCATGCGATCCAGCCACCAACCCCGCAACTCGAGCATCCGCGCCGCCTGCAAGCGGTTTTCCTGCTGGCGCAACATCTGCGCGCCCGATGGGCTGGCGGCCTTGACGGCCTCGCGCAGGGCCTCGACCCGCTGGGGATCCGGGTGCGCCCAATCAGGGTCGGGCAACACGCCGGGAATGTTTTCGTAATCCAGCAGGGAGGAAAGCGCCTGGCGATGGCCCATGTCGGTCAACTTTTGGATGGCGTCCGGCGGGCCGCCGAAACCGGCGCGATTCAGCAAATG
>JASHVW010000027.1 GCA_030044395.1 Verrucomicrobiia bacterium | reverse complement strand
GCGAATACGCAGACCGGAAATCCGAGCAGGCATTCCGGGAGCTCGTGGAGCGGCACACGGATTTCGTTTATTCCGTGGCGCTGCGCCAGGCGCGCAATCCACCCCTGGCCGAGGAAGTGACGCAAGCGGTGTTCATTGCGCTGGCGAAGAAGGCGCACAAAGTCGCAAAAAGCGCGGTGGTGGTAGGCTGGTTGTTCCGCGCGACGCAATATGCCGCGCTGAACGCCGTCCGGACCGAATGCCGCCGTCAACACCTGATGCAGGAGGCAGCGCGAATGGAAAACATAAATCAAACTTCTGATGCGGGGGACGTGTGGGAGCAAATCGTTCCACTTTTGAACGAAGCGATGAGTCAACTGGGCGCCAAGGACCGCGACGCGCTGCTGCTCCGGTATTTCAGGAACAAGGATCTGCGCGAAGTGGGGCGCGCGCTCGGCACGAGCGAAGACGCCGCGAAAATGCGGATCGGCCGCGCGCTGGAAAAGCTTCGGCTGATTCTGGCCCGGCGCGGTGTGGCGACTCCGTCGGCGGCTTTGGCGCTGGCCATTTCGACGAATGCCGTTCACGCCGCGCCAGCCGGGCTGTCTTCCGCCGTCGCAACCGCCGCCGCGTTAAAAGGCGCGACGGCAAGCAACTCAACCTTAACCCTTGTGAAAGGAGCATTGAAAATCATGGCATGGTCAAAAACAAAAATCGCTGTCGTCGCCGGCATCGGACTACTCCTCGCCACCGGGACGACCACGGTGGCGGTAAAAGAAATTTCGCATCTCCGCGCGGAGAGTGTTTTCAACCGTTTCTATCACAGGCACAGCATGGATTTCAGTTTATTGGACGATGCACCGCCCACCCTCGCGATTCAACCCACCAAAAGTCCGTTTCAGATGTGGGACTTCAGCGGGTCCGGCAAATCCGGCGTGACAAAGATGCTCGGAGTGGGCCAATCCATGACGGCGATGCTCGCGGACGCGTATGGCATCAGCCAATATCGCATCGCGGCCGATACGCCGCTGCCGCCGGGGAGCTATGATTACATTGCCTCACTGCCGAGGGACAATGCCAAAGCACTGCAACAGGAGATAAGAAATAAATTTGGTTTGGTGGGCCGGCGCGAAACGCGTGACACGGATGTATTGGTTCTGAAAGTCCAAAACCGCAACGCACCCGGCTTGCAGCCAAGCGCCTCGCAAGGGTCAACTGAAACATGGAATGAGAATGACAAAGAGAGAGACATTCACGGGACCGGCCTGCCGGTAGATTCTGTCATCGGCATCCTGGAGGAAAATTTAAATGCTGCCGTCATCGATCAAAGCGGGCTTACCGGGCGTTTTAATTTGCAACTGAAATACAAATGGACGGTTCCCGGCAAAGAGCATCAATTTGATCGCGATGACTTCCGGCAGGCGGTGCTGGACCAACTCGGCCTGGAATTGGTTCCGAGCGTCCAACCTCTTGAAGTCCTTGTCGTCGAAAGGGCGAAATAATTTGTCAAGTTTTGGATTCGGCCGCATATTTGTTTTTGGAGGCGGAGATAATTGAAACGAATCCGATTTGTCTGTTTGGTGTTTTTATGAGTATGAAATGCAGAGGTGCCTTCACGCTGCTCGAATTGCTGGTGGTTATCGCAATCATCGGGATTCTGGCGGCGATGCTGTTCCCGGTTTTGTCCAAGGCCAGGGAGCAGGCGCGCGGCGCATCATGCATGAACAATCTCAAGCAAATGATGGTGGCGATGACTCTGTACACGGATGACAATCACGACTTTTACCCACCCAATCCCGACGACGGCAACACCATTCCTGGCTACAATTGGTGTTCGGGCGAGGCGGGCATCGGTGACCCGCAAGAGTTCGACCCCGATGTGCTGGCGGACCCGACACGCTCGCTGTTGATCACGTATCTGGGTGGGATCGTGAAGATGTTTCGCTGCCCATCGGACTTTCGGCAGGGTATATACCAGGGCACAAATCCGGCGCTGGCGGGCCAGACTGTTCCGGCGGCGCGGACGTATTCGATGAGCCAGGCGGTCGGCACGATTGATCCGGGCTTTGCGGCCGGCGGCGATCACAGCGGAGTGCCGAACCTGCCCGTTACCGGCCCCTGGCTGAATGGCGATTATCACGGGAATCAGCACGACGACCCGTGGGCGACTTATGACAAAACATCGCTCGTCGGCCCGCCGGGGCCTTCGATGCTTTGGGTGCTGGTGGACGAGAACCCCGCTGGCCTGAACGATGCGGCGTTTGCGTTTGAAATGGTGAATCCGGGGTGGCTGGACGCGCCGGGATCGTACCATAATGGGGCGTGCGGCATTGCGTACGCGGACGGACATTCTGAAATTCACAAATGGATTCAAGACCCTGAACCGCAATCCGACGCGAACGCAACGGACTGGGGATGGATGCAGCAGCGGACATCGGTGCTGGTGGGGAAGGAGTCGCAATGAGGGTAGTGTTCTAATTTGCCGGCGCTTTAATCGGTTTTCTCCCCACAACCCTCATTCGTCCTTCGGACACCTTCTCCCGCTCCCGCGGCTTCGCTGGGAGCTACGCCGGGCTGGCGCCGCGGGAGAAGGAACCGCGCCGGGGACCCGCCCAAATGAGGACGGTACCGCAATGAGCCGTGATTTGACAGTTCCGGGAGTGGGGGGGGGAGAGGGGCTTTGAATGGGGAGCATTCCTGAAGGGAACGGTGAGTGATTTCCAAGGCCTGTTTGCCTGCGAACGCAA
>JASHVW010000299.1 GCA_030044395.1 Verrucomicrobiia bacterium | reverse complement strand
TCGCCGCCCGAGGCCCTAAAATAGCTATTGCCACCCGCCATTTTTCTGATATTTTAGACATCCCTTTTGCCGGAATCGGCGGGAGGAAAACGGTTCATTGCGCATCGAGTGGATGCGGCTTGTTGCGTCGAAGCGCGCAAAGGCGAACCACAACAACATAAACATTAATCCTGTGTTCCGCGGGATGCCCCGAAATTTTAGGGGTTTTAACCAAAGGAAATATGTTAAGCATCGGTGTAAAAGAATTGTTGGATTCGGGCGTCCATTTTGGGCACCAGACGAAGCGCTGGAACCCCAAGATGAAGCCCTTCATCTTTGACGCGCGCAATGGCATTCACATCATTGATCTGTCCAAAACGCTCGCGCAGCTCGAAGCCGCGTGCGATTTTTTGGCCGCGACCGTCCGCAAGGGCGAAAAGGTTATTTTCGTTGGCACGAAAAAGCAGGCGCAACAGTGCATCAAGGATACCGCGAAGGAATGCGGCCAGTTTTATGTGACCGAGCGGTGGCTCGGAGGCACCTTGACGAATTTCAAGACCATCAAATCGTCCATCAAACGCCTCAAGGACATTGAGAAGATGGACGCCGACGGGACGCTGGCCCATTACGGCAAGCAGGAGCAGGCGGTAATCCGCCGCGAAGCCGCGCGGTTGCAAAAATATTTCGACGGCATTCGCAGCATGGACAAATTGCCCGCCGCAATGTTCGTGGTGGACATCAAGCGCGAACACAACGCGGTGGCCGAAGCGCGCAAATTAAAAATTCCGATTGTGGCGCTGGTGGACACAAATTGCGATCCCGATTTGGTGGACTATCCGGTCGCCGCAAACGATGATGCCATTCGCTCGGTGCGCATGATCATGGCCACCATTGGGCAGACTATAACCCAGGCAGGCGCGGAATTCGAATCCAAACGAACGCGCACGCCGGAGGCGCCTGCGGAGCCAACATTTGAATCGGAGCAAGCGGTGGAAGCTGCCGCGGGCGATGATCCGACCACGCCGGAAAGCTCGCCGGCAAATTCACCCGGGAATGGGACAACCTGAACGGGGATTGGCGGATAGACGGGTTCATACGAGTCGCCAGGATGAGCCGGGAATCGATTTACTTAACTCTCAACAACTAAACGATCAATTTTATTATGGCTGAAATCACAGCTCGATTGGTTGCCAAGCTCCGGGAAATGACCGGTGCGGGCATGATGGATTGCAAAAAGGCGCTTACCGAAGCCGGTGGCGACCTGGACAAAGCCGTGGACTACTTGCGCAAAAAGGGCGCGGCGACGGCGTCCGTAAAAGCGGCGCGCGCTGCCAAAGACGGCGCCATTGCGCAATATATTGCGGCGGATGGCCGTCTGGGCGTGTTGGTGGAAGTGAACAGCGAGACGGATTTCGTCGCCCGCAACGAAACCTTTCGCGCCTTTTGCGAGGACGTTGCCAAGCGCTATGCGACCGAGGCGAATCCCGATTTGGAAAACGAACGTCAGGCATTGGTCGCCAAAATCCGCGAAAACATCAAAATTGCGCGCCACGCCAAAATGGACGTTGGCGGCAATGGCATGATTGCCGGCTACATTCACACCGGCGCGAAAATCGGCGTGTTGGTCGAGCTAGGCGCCGGCAAAACCGAGACGGTGGCGAAGGATGAGTTCAAGCAACTCGTCAGGGACATCACGCTGCAAATCGCCGCGGGTCATCCGCACGCCGTCTCGCGCGAGGAAGTCCCGGCGGACGTGATTGCCAAGGAGCGCGAGATTGCCTCGCAATCCGACCGGCTCAAAGGCAAGCCGGCGCAGGCAATGGAAAAAATTTTGCAAGGCGTCCTGGAGAAATTTTACCAGACCTACTGCCTGGTGGATCAGGGCTTCGTGAAACGCAATTCCGAAGTGAGCGTCAAGGAACACGTCGCGCAAACCGCGAAGCAATTGGACGACGAAATCACCATCCGGCGTTTTGTGCGCTTTCAGGTTGGGGAGAGCGCATAAGGTCCCGAAAATAACCGTTTGGTTATTGTGGCTTGGACATTAGTCGTTCCGGCGGCGCCGTCCCCATGGCAATTGGATGAAATTTTTGTTACCTTGCGCTATTTTAAATAGTCATGGTCGTTAGTCCCCACTCACCAATGCGCGAGGTGCTGGAAGCTTTTCCCGGCGCACAGCGCGCCTTGTTTCGCCGGTATCACATCGGCGGATGCAGCAGTTGCGGCTTCGGCCCGGATGAAACGCTGGCGCAGGTTTGCGCGCGCAACGGCAATTTGGACGTGGACGAAGTGCTGCGGCACATCCAATTCAGCCACGAGTTGGATGCGAAGATATTAATTTCGCCAAAGGACCTCGCCGAACTTTTGCAGCGCGAGACATCAGTCAAACTGGTGGACGTCCGTTCGCGCGAGGAGTTCGAGGCCGTTCACATTGAAGGTTCGATTTTGCTTTCCCAGGCCGTGATGCAGCAACTTATGGGCAGCGGCTCGAACAGCAATCCGATCGTGGTGATTGACCATGCGGGAAAAAATGGCCTGGATGCGGCGGCGTATTTTATGGGACACGGCCTGCAAAACGTGCGCTGTCTGCGCGGGGGCATTGACGCCTGGGCGCAGGAAGTGGACACGAAAATGCGGAGATACAGGCTCGGATAAAAAGATTTATCGTAGAGGCGCAAAGCCGCAGCCACGGCGTGGAAAAAATTGGAATTCCGGGCCGCGGTAATTATACTCCAATCAGTTGTCTGCATCATGCACATGAAGACCTGCATCATTCTTTTGTTCTCATTGGTATTGGCAGCTTTATTGCCCGGTTGTGCATCAACTCCGCAAATGGGAACCCTGATTACGGCGCAACGCAATCCGAACTTTTCGCCCACGCGCACGGAGAAAATTTGCCTTGCGCAGCAGCTCCACCCCCGTAATGAAGATGCCGCACTCGGCTCGGCCTTGATGGCCGAATTGACGCGCGAAAATTTTAATATCGTGACAAATAAGGACGCTGATTACACGTTGGCGTACCTGATAGAAGATGATTCGACGGTGGAATCAGTGCGGCAAACAACGCCTGCTTACACATATCCAAAGCCCATGTTGGCTGGTTCATCTGTGCCTAAAAATCCGCTAAACCCGGAAGGACAGGAAAATACGGGAGAACCGAGCCTCGAAACGACTACGGTTCAGACAGATTACGTCCATGTCAATATGGGGATTCGGCTGTATCTCTATGCAAATCCGAAAAAATATCCCGGGTTGCAGATCGCCTGGCAGGGTTGCATCGCGGTCGGGAAGAAAGTTTCCACGGGACGTGAACCGCTGCTGGTCAGGACTTTGCTCGGCTATTTCGGACAGGATTACACGGGTCGTATTGACCTGGGGAAATAATTTTTAAAATTCTGTAAATCTACACATTGAACTTGAAGAGCATCACATCACCGTCCTGCACCA
>JASHVW010000298.1 GCA_030044395.1 Verrucomicrobiia bacterium | reverse complement strand
TTTTCCAAAATTTTTGTTGCACATCTCTGTTTCCCTGCTAGACTTCGCGTCCGCTTTTGGAAAAACCGGAGCGGTGATACATTAACCATTAATAGAAAATTGCTCTTTGTATGGCTGCACAACGCATTAGAATTCGCCTGAAGGCCTATGACCATCGCGTCATAGACCAGTCCGCACGTGAGATTGCGGACACCGTGAAACGCACGGGCGCCCGCGTCGCCGGTCCCATTCCTCTTCCCACCCGCATCGAACACTTCACCGTCCAACGGTCGCCTCATGCGGACAAAAAGTCACAGGAGACATTCGAGCAACGCACTCACAAGCGGCTGATAGACATCCTTGACCCCACCGCCAAAACCGTGGATGAATTGAAAAAGCTCAATCTGCCGGCCGGGGTGGACATTACCATCAAGATTTAATGTTATGCCACTAGGACTTTTAGGAAGAAAACTCGGACACACGCGCGTTTATGACGTACGCGGGAATGTTACGGCGGTAACCGTCGTGCTCGCCGGGCCGAACCGGGTGTTGCAGGTGAAATCGCAGTCCGGCAAGGACGGCTACAATGCCGTCCAGCTTGGTTTTGACGATCAAAAGGAACAGCGCGTGACCAAACCACTACTCGGCCATATCAAAAAGCAGAATGGCCAGCCGGTAAAACGCGTCAAGGAATTCCGTAATTTCTCCAAGGAAGTGAAGCCCGGGGACGTCGTCGGCGTGAACCTGTTCGCGCCCGGCGATTTTGTGGACGCAATCGGCGTCACCAAGGGCCGCGGTTTTGAAGGCGTCGTTGGCCGTCACGCCTTTGCGGGCGGCGATTCGACGCACGGCGCGAAGGGCTGGCACCGCCGCAGCGGGGCGATTGGGCAGCGCCTCTTCCCTGGCACGGTTCAGCGCGGTTTGAAAATGCCGGGCCACATGGGGCAAGTCCGGCGCACGGTCCAAAATCTCGAAGTGATCCAAGTGCGCGAGGCGGATAATGTGTTGTTGATTAAAGGTTCGATTCCGGGCGCCGAGGGGGATTACATCGTCATCCGCGAATCGAAGAAACGTCCCAAGGGCTGGAAGCCACCGGTCAGCATTGCGCCGATGAAGAAGAAGGGCGCGGCTGAAAAGAAACCTGAAGCAAAGCCCGCGGAGGCGAAGAAATAAACAGGCCATGAAAATTGCGATCAAGAATCTCGAGGGAAGAGACCAGGGTGAACTTGAAGTGAAGTTTCCGCTGGTTGAAGGCGGTCGCGGCACGCAAGCCGTACATGACGCGGTGACCGCATACCAGGCGGCCCAACGCAGCGGGACGGCCAGCACCAAGAACGTCGGCGAAGTCGCGGGCACCAACAAAAAACCGTGGCGGCAAAAGGGCACGGGCCGCGCCCGCGCCGGTTCATTCCAATCACCGTTGTGGGTGGGCGGCGGCGTGGTGTTCGGCCCCAGGCCGCGCGATTTCAGCAAGAAGGTCTCCAAAAAGACCAGGCAACTCGCGTTGCGCAAAGCGTTGACGGAACGGCTAAAGGCCGGCGACGTGGTGGTGGTGGATGATTTGAAATTGGAATCGCCCAAGACGAAGGACTTCATTGGCGTGATTTCCAAATTGGAATTGAAAGGCACGATGCTGGTGATCTCCACGGGTGTGGACAAAAACCTGACGCTGGCGTCGCGCAATCTTGAAAGAGTTGCGTTGACGACGAGCGATTCGCTGAACACCTACGATGTATTGCGACCGGATAAATTGGTATTCACGAAGAGCGCCTTTGAAAAAGTCGAAGCCCGTTTGACACAGGAATGACATGAACACTTTTGAAGTGATTAAAACCGTCCGCCTCACCGAAAAAGGCACACGCCAGGGCGAGAAGCACAATCAATACACGGTGGTGGCCGACCGCCGCGCGAACAAGACACAAATCCGACAGGCGGTGCAAGAGCTTTTCAAGGTGAAGGTCACGCGGGTCAATACCCTCAACGTGCGGGGCAAGCTTCGTCGCCAGCGCACGGTTCAGGCCGGCCAGACGGCAGGCTGGAAGAAAGCCATTGTCACCCTGAAACAAGGCGACAAAATCGTTTTGACCTAGGATTTTTCTCCACTTGTTTCTTGGCGGCATCCCGCTTCGGGCTAAATTGTTCAAAGCGACATGAGCCTTAACAACCGCATTCTGCACGTGGATGGCGACAGCTTTTTCGCCAGTTGCGAAATTGCGCTGGATCCAAAATTGCATGGCCTCGCCGTCTGGGTCGGCGGCGGCAGGCGGGGTGACGGCATCGTCATCGCCGCGAATCGCGCCGCAAAGAAGTTCGGGGTCAAGACCGGCATGGCCTGTTTTGAGGCGAAACGGCTTTGTCCCAAAGGCGTGCTTTGCCGTCCGCACTACGACGAATACCGCCGCCTCTCGCAGGAGATGTTTCGGGTGCTGGAAGAATACTCGCCCACGCTCGTGCCGATTTCGATTGATGAGGGCTTTCTTGATTTCACGACAATGGACCGGCACGTCTGGCGGGACAAGTCGCCGGAAAATTACGTAAAAGAGATCCGGGCGCGGATTTTGCGCGAGGTAGGGCTGCCCGTTTCGGCCGGGCTGGCCAACTCGTCGCGGCTGGCGAAACTGGCAACGGACGCGGCGAAACCGGGTTTCATTGAAATCAAACCCGGCGAGGAAAAGGAATTTTTGAAGGATCGCAGTGTCCGCGAGCTTTCCGGCATTGGCAAAAACCGTCAACGCGCTTTGTCGGCGCTGGGCGCGACGACGTTTGGGGAAGCGGCAACTTTGCCGTCCATCATGCTCAAGCAAAAATTCGGGATTTGGGGCCAGCAACTTTGGCTTTTTTCAAACGGATTATGGAATGAGCCGCTGTTGCTTGAGGTGAAAGACCGGACGACGATCTCCAGCAATACGACGCTGCCGTATGACGAGCCGGACTACGAAGCCGTGCTCACGTTTATTTTCAGCGAAGCGACGCGTCTGGTGGGGCAGCTTCGCCGCGAACAATTACAGGCGCGCGAGATGGGTCTGACGATTCGTTTCACTGATTTTACCGAAACCAGCGGCGGCCATCGCTTTCGGGAGGCGCAATTTTTAAATTCAACCATCAACGCCGCCCTGGAGGCAATCTTCCGCGGCCTGATGGGCGATCAATTCAAGTCCGTCCGGCAGATTCGCATCGCCTTTTGGAACCTGCGCCGATTGGACACGCAGCCGACGCTTTGGGGCCGCACTGACGCCGAGCGTTGGGGCGCGCTCGATGACGCGGCGCACCGGTTGAATACCCAATTCGGCAGGATCAGCGTTATGACCGGCGCGCAACTTGCCCTGCGCGAAATGGAGGACTCTTTCAAAAATCCGAAGGCGAAATGTCCATTCGTCCCGCAGCGCGAGATGGTGAGAAAACTCTGGGGCACGGACGCCGACCCGTTGGCGCACAAAGGCGATTGGGAAAAACGGCTCGCCAAAGTCAGCAAACAATCGCAGTTCAATCATTGATTGTACCCGCGCTCTCCCGCATTCCGCCTTCGAGTTCGTTTCTGCTTTTTGCATTGTGCCTTTCCCGTATCATTCCCCCATGAAAATTCCCGCGTTGGCAACCGGCTTGATTCTTGTTTTATCCCTGGCCCTTTTTAAGGCGAACGCGCAGGTCCAATCCGTTGGCGCGACGATTGACGCAAACAAGACGTACGCCCCGATTTCGCCGTATGTTTACGGCCTATTCATCGAGCATCTCGGCGGCGTCATTAATAACGGAATGTGGGCGGAAATCGTTGTCGGGCAGGCTTCTGGTGTTGAAGTGGAGGAACAAGCAATTGATTCAATTCCAACAATGCCAACCTTTGCCCCCTTCAGCGTGACAATTTATAATTTCCCGGCGAATAGAGCCGGTCCGCCGAATCAACAAACATCGTGGAATTGAAAATACGGGCGGGGTTGCCGCATGCGAATCGGTTGCCAAATCGAGTGCCCTTGGCTATTTTGGATGAATGAAACATTTCGTCTGGTTTGCCATTCTGACATTTGCGTTGTCCCGGCCAGCGCTCGGACAGGAAAACCCCGACGACCAATACATCATTATTTACGGTTTGATGCAACAGGCGGACTCGCTCGAGAACAACGGAGAGCCGCAGCAGGCGCTCACCGAATTTCAAGAGGCGCGGGCCGACCTTGAGAAGTTTCAAACGGTGTATCCGGATTGGAATCCCACCATTGTTAGCTTCCGGTTGAAATATCTCACAGACAAAATCAGTGGATTGACTGCGCAATTTCCAGCGACCAACGCGCCGGCGGTCGCCCGGACCAATGTTGCGTCCACCACCGGGGCGATGACGGCATCGCCGTCTGATTTGCAGGCGGAGGTGAATTCGTTAAAGTTGGAGGTGCAGCAATTGGAAACGGCGAACCAGTTGCTTCAGGACAAGCTCAAGGAGGCATTGAGCGCCCAGCCGGCGTCGGCGGATGTCCAGGAGCTGGCCCAGGCGCAGGAGCAGGTGCGGTCGCTGATGAAGGAGAACGATTTATTAAGGGCCAGCGTCAGCGGAAATACGAACAACGCGATGGGACAGACCGAATTGCTAAACGTCCAGCAGGCCCTGGCCGACGCCAAACAGAATCTGGCGGAGCAAAAGGATCGCGCCGACCGGCTCGCAACGGAAAATCAATCACTTAAGTCGCAATTACAGTCAGGAATGGCCGGGGCGGATGCCATGAAGGCGTTGCAGGAGGAAAACGCGATGCTCAAACAACAAGTGGCGCAGTTGCAGGCCGGCGGGGGTGCGGTAACCGAAAGCACGGAACTGGCGCAGGCACGGGCGCAGATTGCCGCGCTGCAATCGGATGCGGACGTCAATGAACTGGAAAAGGAAGCGCTCGAAGAGCGGTTGCAGCGGTATCAATCAGGGCAGCCCAATTCCATGTCCGCCATCAACAGTGCGGAGATCAGCAAATTGCGCGCGCGGCTGGCGGTGGATGAGGCCCAAGCGGTGCCGTATTCGCCGGAGGAACTGGCGCTGTTCAAGTCGCCGCCGCCGACGCCTGAAACCAATGCCGTGGCAGCCGCCACCAACGCGGTTTCGCCCGCCGAATCGTCCCCTGACGTCTCGCTCCTGGAGGCCGAGGCGCAAACCTATTTTGACAATCACGACTACAAGAACGCCGAAACAGATTACGAGAAAATCCTGCAGCAGGACAAAAACAACGCCGGGGCGCTGGCGAACCTTGCGGCAATTGAGTTGGAGGAAAATCGGCTAAATGCGGCCGAAACGCATCTCAAGTCCGCGCTGGCCATCAATCCCAATGACGCCTTCACGCTCTCGACCTACGGCTACCTGGAATTTCGCGAGCAGAAATATGATGAAGCGCTCGACGCCTTGAGTCGGGCGGCCAAGTTGGACCCGCAAAACGCGGAGGTTGAGAACTATCTGGGCGTCACCTTAAGTCACAAAGGCCTGCGGGAGCAGGCGGAAACGGCGTTGCGCAAAGCGGTTGAACTTGATCCGGATTACGGCGCGGCGCACAACAATCTGGCGGTGATTTATCTCAACCAGGATCCGCCGCTGGTGGAACTGGCGCGCTGGCATTATGAGAAGGCCGTCCAGGACGGTCAGCCGCGCAATGCTGATTTGGAAAAGATGCTTGCGAACAAAGGCGCCCCGGTTTCCTTTTCCCAGTAGATTCATGCGGCAGGCGTTCCATGAGCTGACGGTTTCGACGCGGGGCAGGGGGCTATACGATTTTACGCTCGAGGTGGGAAAATGGATCAACGCGAACCGGTTCCAGGACGGCCTGCTCACGCTGCACTTGCGGCACACGTCTGCGTCCTTGCTCATCCAGGAAAATGCCGATCCCGACGTGCGGCGGGATTTGGAAGCGTTTTTCAAACGGCTTGTTCCCGATGGCGATGCGTTGTTTATCCACACGACCGAGGGCGACGATGACATGGCCGCGCACATTCGCACGACGTTGACGACGGTGAATGTGGGCATTCCGGTTCGTCACGGCCAAATGGCTCTCGGCACCTGGCAGGGGATTTATTTGTGGGAACACCGCCATCACGGACACAGCCGGAAGGTGGCGCTGCATTTTATCGGAGAGTAGAACCAGGTGGTCATTTTGAGAATGCCGCGTCGAAAGCCGCCCGGTTCGGCATGAAATCCAGCTTGCGGATGAACGCGCAGCTTTCGGTCGCGCCGTGTACACGGTCCATTCGGCCATCTTCCCATTCCACTGACAGCGGGCCGCGGTAGCCGGCGTCGTTAAGGGCTACGATGATGTCCTCGAAGTTGATGTCGCCATGGCCGAGGGAGCGGAAATCCCAGTAGCGGCGGGAGTCGGCGAAATCGGTGTGTCCGCCGAATACGCCGACGGAGCCATCGCCATGGCCCCACCACGCGTCTTTCATGTGCGCATGGAAGATGCGGTCCCCAAATTCACGGATGAACTTTACGTAATCCACCCCCTGGTAGCCCAAGTGCGAAGGGTCGTAATTGAATCCGAAGCGCCGATGTTGTTTCACCGCTTCGAGTGCGCGCCTGGCCGAGGCGATATCGAAGGCAATTTCCGTCGGATGCACTTCGAGCGCGAAGTTGACATTCTCGTTTTCAAAGACATGGAGGATCGGCAGCCAGCGTTCGGCGAAGTCGGCAAAGCCTTTGTTCAAGAACTCCTGGTTTGTCGGAGGAAACGCGTAGAGTGCGTGCCAGATACTCGAGCCAGTGAAGCCATTGACAACCGCAGGCCAGGCAACGTTGCCGCCATGCGTTGCGTTCAAAAAAGCCCGTGCGGCGCGGGCAGTGTCTTTCATTTTTCCGGCAGCGCGCCGGCGGACGCCTTCGGGTTCGCCGTCGCCCCAGACATCGGCGGGGAGGATTGCCTTGTGTCGCTCGTCAATCAAATCGCACACGGCCTGGCCGACGAGATGCGCGGAAATGGCGAAGCAGGTCAACCCGTGTTTACGCAGCAGCTCCCATTTCTTTTTGACATAATCGGGTTCGGTGAGCGCGCGCTCCACTTCAAAGTGGTCGCCCCAGCAAGCCAGTTCGACACCGTCGTAGCCCATTGCCTTGACTTTGGGCGCGAGTTCGGCGAGTGGGAGATCGGCCCACTGGCCGGTGAAAAGAGTGACAGGTCTCGGCATAATGGATCAATAATTGCCGGAACATTTTGCATGGGACGGAGAGAAGGTCAACGCGGCAAACGACCCATGCGCACCACACGAAAATCTCCGGCGCCTATTTCGCCGAACGGCGACGACTCGCCGGTTCAACGTTCGGGGCTTTCATACGCCGCGTGTCAAACCAGATGATCATTACGCCCAGAAACCATGCGGTGAAGAACGGATACGAATAACGGCCTACTTCATCGGGGCCGCTGTAATGAACCAACATTGCCGGGTCGTTCTGTATGTAGGGCAGGCACGATAAAGTGAGGGCGAGGACCACAAGGACGCCAAGAACGACGGCGGAGAGACTGGCGGTCGCCAGCCGGCTGCGTTTATGCCACAGGGCCAACAGCACTAGGATGAGCAACAGCCAGGGCAGGAGCGTAAGTTGTTCATTAACCAAACTGCCAAATCCAGCCCATTGGCCGACCCAATCAAGGTGGCCCTGGCCGCCCGGTTGCCAGCGGAAAAAATCTCCGTTAAAAAAGCGGCTGCCAGTGTTCAAGAATAGGACCTGGGGGAAGCGGTGCAACGTGGCGGCGGAGGTGGCCAGCCCTTCCCGCCACCAGTGGGCTTCCGGATGTTGGATCGGCTTTTCCAACCGATACCAGACAAAAGGCAGGAGGCAGATCGCACACGCCAGGGCGGTGCGCCATAGAATGCCTTTCTTTAGCCATCCCCGTTTCCAGCAAATCGGCAGCAATACGCAAAACCAAAACGCCGTATAAATCATGCCCTCAAATTTGCTCATCATGACCCCCGCCGCGGTGAGCATGGCCGCTGCCAGATACCATTCATCCGCCTGCGCGATTGTTTTTACCAGCAGCATATGCCCGAAGGAATCACGGCGGACAAGATGCTGGCGAGATTCATCCGCTTGCGTGATTGCCTTCACCAGCAGCATGGCGGTCAAACTGGCGAAAAACAGCATCGGAATGGTCCCACCTTCCTGGCGGACATAATCGAGGGTCGCCGGCAGAAAACAGAGGACCACGATGGCGAGGACGGGCAGGGGATGCGGACGCTGCCAGGTTTTCGTCAGCGAAAGAATCCCGACACACAACCCGACCACCATCCAGAACGGCCAGACTTTGTTGACGAATTCATCCACGCCACCCACCGCGCCATAGTCGAGAAGATATAAGCAGGGCACCAGGAGGGGATATTCCCAATGGGCATAAGCAAGACCTGGCTGATGCATCCAGAAAAGCAGATTTCGCCCCTGGTCCAGGTAAAGCACTTTCGCTTTAAAAACCCAAAATGCGTTGGCGTCGAGTTCCATTGTGCCTTCCAACGTTGAAAGCCGGGCAAAAACCCAGCACCAGTAGAGCACTGGCAACAATAACAAGAGCCAAAGGTGTTCCGTCTGGAACCTCAATTGTGGCAGCCAGGCAAGCGCCCGAGGGGCCTGCAACATTATTTCGCCCAGTCCCCAAATGAGCGCCACCCAGGCCAGGGGAGTGGCAGGATTCACCCCCGCCAATGTGCCGAGCAAGGCTGCTTGTGTAAAAACCAACATTCCAACTGCCAATCCCAGCGCCCACCTCAATCCCGCGCCAAAGCGATAATCAAACTCCCTGCCCAGGAGCGCGCGACAAATGCGCGCGCCGCAGAATGCGAGTGCCGGCGGAAGGAGGAAGGCGACGAGTTCCTTCATCGTTTGGGCATGCCTTTCGCCGTCAGCGGGACCAGTTCAAAATTGTGATCGCCGCGGATGAGCAGGTCAAAGCCATTGGTTTTAAGTTCCTCCGGCGAGTCATACGGCGTGCCCTCGAACCAACCTTCGTGAAAAATCAGATTGGTGCCCAGAGAGATCTCGACATCGCGCGGGAACAAGTAGTTTCTCAAAAAATAATAATAGTCCAGGTTGGCGGCATTGGTTTGGCCCAACATGCCGGAAATGAAAACCCGGGCATCCGGGGCGAGCGCCTTGTCCAATTGCCGGCCGACGGCGGACAATGCAACGCAGTGCTCGTCTCTTTGAATGGGGTCGGTGATCTGGCTCAACTCGCTGGCCCGCTGATTCAAGGCATAAAGGGAAATGTCCGGCATACTTCGCATATAACCAATTTGGGCAATCACCAGGCTGGCAGCCAAGGCGCCTATCAACAAGACCGCCACCAGGTTCAATTTCCTCGTGACGGACTCCGTACGGTCGTCGTTTGATGCCACGTGTAAATTTTGCCATGAACCCCTGCGAGTCGTAAATGACGAATGGCGGGATGGCGAGGGGAAATATGGAAATGGCTTGCCCTCGGCGTGAATTCCTCCGAGTATTATTTTGCAAACGCCGCGGCGGAGAGGTGGCAGAGTGGTTTAACGCGCACGCCTGGAGAGCGTGAATACCCTAAAGGTATCGGGGGTTCGAATCCCCCTCTCTCCGCCAGTTTTATATTTTCGAGACTTGGGACAAGTTTGGTCAAACCCGCTCCATTGTTGTCATTCATGCCATTTTTCAGAGTTTTATCCGACAGACCAATTTGGACAGACTTGGACGCTTTAGACCTCGTTTTTCCACTTTTTTGTGAAGCAGGAAGTGAAGGTGATTTTGGCAGCAATTTTTCCAA
>JASHVW010000297.1 GCA_030044395.1 Verrucomicrobiia bacterium | reverse complement strand
AAACGTTTCGTTCTCCGCGTTCCAAACCACTGATGTAAGTGCGATGGAGGCCAGCCTCTTCCGCAAGACGGTCTTGGGACCAATATAATGCCTCCCGGAGCTTGCGAACGCGCAAGCCAAATGCTTTGAGTTGATTCTTACCTTCGGGCGACACGCCGGGACAATAGGAAAACGAATACGATGAGTCTATAGACGATGAGTATCAATTTGTTGTTCCGCCAAACTCATGAATAAAGTGCTTTCAATAAAGTGCTTTCAAAAGTGGAGCTGAGAGAGCGAATCCGTATTCTCCTTTCGGGCGTGGATCCGATGCCTCACGCGCTTCCTTTGTCACGGCCACGGACATCGTGCTTGATTCGCGCCAGAAGGATTTTGCGGCAACAGGATTGCGTGTTCCCTCTGTTCTGCGATTGCATCGGCTCGTCACGCTGACAAGCGTCCTGATCCGCCGCGAGTTGGGCCAGTTGTCCCCGATTTTGCAGCTTAATGTGGATCGGAAATTGGCCGCTCTGTTTAAACTTAAACCGTCGTGAATTTCCATACTCGCTTCAGATGCAACGGACGAGCCGCTGCCATCGGGGACTTGACGCGACATGTCAGTTTTGACTTGGACAGGGGATTGGATTATCATCTTTGTGGTAGTGAGCCTGCCGACGGTCGGCGTGGCTTTGAATCGTTAGGCGCAATTTATGTCCACGTTTTCAGCTGACCCGCAGAAGCTTGAGGAACTTCTGAATTATTGCACTGAGCATGCGAAGCAGATGATCCGGGAAAATGGCGAGTTTCCTCCCTTTGGAGCGGTGATTGCTTCCAATGGCCAGCTCATGAGTCTCGGCGTGCCCGTTGGCGGGGAGATTCCAGGGGAAGCAGAGCTTTATGAGGCTCTTCAGAGTTCGATGAAGTCGCAGTTTTTGAATGGAGAGATTGTTGCCAGTGCGATTGCGGCCAACGTGAACTTGCCGGCACAGTTGGAGTCCCAGTTTCCTGACGGGATTCGAGTGCATGTGGAGTGCGCCGGATTTTCCCGTTTCAATTATTTGCCATACCGTTTCTCAGGCGAAAGGGTGGAGTACGGAAATTTTATTTCAGTTGATGTTCCAGCGACGGTTTGTCCGGGAGCCGATGACGCCTGATACCTGCGCTGGAGCCGGCCTTTGAGGGATTAAGCGGCAAACCGCCGTGGATTTGAATTGGCTGCGCGGAAGAGATGCCAGAGCGTTAATTTCATTTTTCTTTTCGTGTATTTCGCGTATTTCGCGGTTAAATTTTCCGCGCAATGACTCAATATTTAGATCTCCTGCGGCACGTCCTCGAACACGGCAAATTCAAGGGCGACCGCACGGGGACGGGTACGTACTCGGTGTTCGGGGCACAGGCGCGATTTGATCTGCGCCACAATTTTCCCGCTCTCACCACCAAGAAACTGCATCTCAAATCCATCATCTGCGAGTTGCTCTGGTTTTTGCGCGGCGATACCAACGTAAAATATCTCCACGACCACGGCGTGACGATTTGGGACGAATGGGCGGACAAACAAACCGGCAGTCTGGGCCGTATCTACGGCGCCCAATGGTGCGATTGGCGCGCTCCCGATGGCCGCTCCCTCAATCAAATCTGTTCCGTCATCGCCCAAATCAAAAAAAATCCCGACAGCCGCCGCCACATCGTCACCGCCTGGAATCCTGGCGAGATTGAACAGATGGCGTTGCCGCCGTGCCACGCGCTCTTCCAATTTTACATCAGCGACGGCGAACTAAGCTGCCAGCTTTACCAGCGCAGCGCGGACCTGTTTCTTGGCGTGCCGTTTAATATTGCAAGCTACGCGCTCCTCACACGAATGGTTGCGCAGGTCTGCGGTTTGAAGCCCGGCGACTTCGTCCATACCTTCGGCGATTTGCACCTCTACGCGAACCATGTTGAGCAGGCAAAAATTCAACTCGCGCGCGAGCCGCGTCCGCTTCCGCGGATGAACATCAACCCGGCGGTGAAGGACATTGACGGATTCCAGTTTGAGGACTTTGAACTGGCCGGCTACGACCCGCATCCGCCCATCAAAGCGCCAATTGCGGTCTAAAATTGAATTTGCCATCATTTGTCAGGTTCAGTATCAGGAAGGCACCGTTGAGCTGCTCACGAGCCGGCACGGCGCACGCTGGAAACCGGAAATCAAATGAAACACTTCAAAGCCATTGCCGCCATGTCGCTCAACCGCGTCATCGGCGCGGACGGCAAAATCCCCTGGCATTTGCCCGAGGATTTTAAGTGGTTCAAAAAGATGACCATGGGCAATATCGTCGTCATGGGGCGAAAGACTTTCCAGGGCATGGGCCATCCGCTGCCCAACCGCAAAAATCTTGTGCTCACCAAACATCCGCAGCGGCTGATCAAGAGTATGCCCGAGATTTTCGGGCAATATCATGAATGGCGCGGTGGGAAATACCTCAAACGCCCCTATCAGTTCCACTTCAGCAAGCTCGGCGAAATCCAGGAGACCGAAATCTTCATTTTCAATTCTCTGGACAGGCTGGAACCGGAGGAATTTCCCAATGATATTTTTATCTGCGGAGGCGCGCAGATTTACGAGCGAGCGCTCCCGCGCTGTTCAGACCTGTATCTGACCGTGATCAAACGGGAAGTGGAAGGCGACACTTTCTTTCCACCATTCGAGAAAAAATTCGAGATGGTTGAACAAATCCATGAGAACATGGATTACAAAATCCTCCATTATCGGCGGCAATCGCTTTTAAAAGATGAAAGTTGAAGGCTAAAGTCGGGGAGCGGAATCGAGCGCTGCCGAAAATAGCCCAGCCAGGCGTTAATTCCTCTTTGGTTTCGGTATAAGCTGCACCGGGCCTCTTTGCGGCGATGAAAGTCTGCTTTAAAATAAAAAGGCGGACCGTTTCCGGTCCGCCTTTTGAATTGCCTTTTCGGAAGTTTATTCCGATTTGACGGCCTCGTCGGCCGCGTCGAAGGCATGCTGCAACGCCACCAGGTCTTCGCCCGGTTTGAGCGCGTCGAGCATCTTCTGCTCTTCCTTTAATTGCTCCTCGGAGTAATTGGCCGCCTTGATGGAGAGACCGATGCGCCGTTCACCTTTGTCAATTTTGATGACGCGCGCGCTGACGTCCTGTCCCACCTTGAGCACGTTTTTGATTTTGTCCACCCGATCTTCGCTGATTTGCGAGATATGCACCAGCCCGTCAATTTCATGCTGCAATCCCACAAACGCGCCGAAGCTTGCCAGCTTGGTAATTTTGCCCGTGACCAGGTCGCCCACTTTGTAGATCGTCTCGATGGTCTCCCACGGGTCAACGCCCAGTTGCTTCATGCCCAGGGCGATGCGTTGGTTCGCGCGATCCACTTCCAGCACCGTTGCCTCCACTTCATCGCCTTTCTTCAGCATATCACTCGGATGATTGATCTTCCGCGTCCAGGACATGTCGGACACGTGAATCATGCCGTCAATCCCTTCTTCCAGTTCCACAAACGCGCCGTAACTGGTGAGGTTGCGCACCTTGCCTTTGACACGCGTGCCCACCTTGTATTTTTCGCTGACGGTGTCCCACGGATTGGATTCCAGTTGGCGGATGCCTAGGGAAATCTTCTGTTCCTCGCGGTTGATGCCCAGCACGACCGCCTCGATTTCCTGGTCTTGCTTCAAAACATCGCTCGGCTTGGCGACGCGCTTGGTCCAGGAAAGTTCCGTGACATGGATCAGTCCCTCAACCCCCGGCTCGATTTGCACAAACGCGCCGTATGGCACGAGGCTGACGACTTTGCCCTTGATCTTCGCGCCCACGGGGTATTTCGTCTCGATATTGTCCCACGGATTGGCCATCTTCTGCTTCAATCCAAGGCTGACGCGTTCCTTTTCCTTGTTGACGTCCAGTACGACGACGTCCAGTTCCTGGCCGACCTTCAAAATCTCCGACGGATGACCGATGCGACCCCAGCTCATGTCCGTGATATGGAGCAAACCGTCAATGCCGTTCAAGTCAATGAACGCGCCGAAATCGGTGATGTTCTTGACCGTGCCTTTGCGGATGTCCCCCGGCATCATCTCGGAGAGCAGCGCCGCGCGTTTCTCGTTGCGTTCGGCTTCAATCAATTCGCGGCGGGAGAGTACGATGTTCTGGCGCTCCTGATTGATTTTGACGACCTTGAACTCGTAGCTGTTGCCGACAAAGCCGGCCAGGTTCTTGGGCGTCACCACGTCTATTTGTGAGGCCGGCAAAAAAGCCTCGACGCCGACATTCACCACGAGACCGCCTTTGACGACGGACTTGACTTTGCCGGTGATTCGGCCGCCTTCGTTGCAAATGGTGAGAATCTTGTCCCAGTTCTTCTTGAACTCGGCTTTCTCATGGGAAAGCACGACGGTGCCTTCCTTGTTTTCGAGCTTTTCGACGAGGACATCAATTTCATCGCCGACTTTTACCGCTTTGATGTCTTGAAATTCTATTGCGGGGATGACGCCTTCACTTTTGTAGCCGATGTCCACCAAAACTTCCTTGGGGCGGACTTCGATGATCTTGCCTTTGACGATTTCGCCCTGGGTCACGAGCGCCTTGCCGCTCTGTCTCAGGGCTTCTTCCATGGTTAGCATATTGACTTGTTTGAACTGCGGGAGACTTTGTCCGAAATCGGACTGAAGGCTCCATTGCCTAAACCAAAAGCTTCCGTGGCAACGGAGGTTAAAGGTTAGGTTATTTGGTTAACTGTTTTTTCTCAGCCTCTATGAACGTCCGCACACACGGCGTTCAGGCAAGGCGCAAGATACGGCTTTTGCGCCGGATGGCAAGCAGGAAATCAATAAATGAAATGAGCTCCAAATTCGAGATTTGCCGCGCCTCAGCTTCTCTTGGACTGGCTTCAATCGGCTTTGGTGTTGTGTTCCAACACGGATTTCGCCGCGAATGGATTTGCTGATAACCCCTTTTGCGGGCCAATCCAAAGAAACAAGCGCCATAGGCGCGCCATTTTCGTGGATAAAACGCACAGAATTCCCAGCCCCACGAGGGGCCACATGTGGGTGGCGATAACCCAAAGCATTCCCCCGGCCCCGTTCGAGGCAGCATATTCCGGTTGAACGTCCGGTACGGTATCATCCTCGGATGAAGTTGGGGCAGGGGGGAGAGTGTCCTCATGTGCGGCAGGAATGATACATCCCCGCTCCAATCCAAGTTGGGTCACGTCCGGGGATTCCTGATGGGACATCTGTGTCATTCTTCATTCTGCCGTTACATCGGCTCTTTTCTTTGCGCTTTAGCGTTAAATTTTTGCACTTCCGTGGTCCAACTTCGCCTCTTTCTTGTGCGGCTCGCTGCTGCGCTCAACATTTAGACAGCGCCAAAGAAACAAGACACGCGAAAGCCACTGGATTGGCCTCGGATCCCGTCTGGGCATTTGCCAAAAATGAAGGCCTAGAGGCCGCCGGCGCTACCACCCGGCTGCCTGAGCGTTCGCTTTCGCACCCCGCAATCAACATTCCGACCAGCAAAAGCACGCACCCTACGATTACAACCGTCACCGTCTTTTTGAACCGGTCCCGCCGACGGCGTTCGGCGTCCATTTGAAAACAGGATGGCACTTGAAAAGTATTCGTGGAATTCATTGCTTCTCGTTACTTGTTACTTAAATCAGGAGAAAGCAGGGTTAATGCCAACTTCTTCGGTAACCCCCTAATTTGAGATCAATGGACTATTTAAAGCGCGAATGTTTCACGCCAGGGCCCGTAAACATGTGTCCGGAGAACATGCGCTCCCCATTTCATTGCGTTGTTTGACGCCAATGCCAGCCGGCCTTATTTTGACGGTTCATGTTCAACCTTGTTGCGCCATACAAACCCGCAGGCGACCAACCGCAAGCCATTGCGAAGCTGACCCGGGGCATTTTGTCCGGCGCTCCCCACCAGGTGCTCCTGGGGGTCACCGGCTCCGGAAAGACCTTTGCCATCGCCAACGTCGTCAAAAACGTGGACAAACCGACCCTGGTCATTTCCCACAACAAGACACTCGCCGCACAACTTTATGCCGAATTTAAAGGCTTTTTCCCACATAATGCTGTCGAATACTTCGTCAGTTATTTCGATTATTACCAACCGGAGGCTTACATCCCCCGCACCGATACATTCATCGAAAAGGATTCCAGCCGGAATGAGGAAATAGAGCGCCTGCGGCTCTCCGCCATGAGTTCCCTGTTCTCCCGGCGCGATGTCATCGTTGTCGCCAGCGTCTCTTGCATTTACGGCATCGGCAGCAAGGAGGACTATGAGGAGATGATTATTCCAATGCAGGTGGGAGCCAATCTCTCCCGCGAACAGTTCCTGTCGCGCCTTGTCAACCTGCAATATGACCGCAATGACATCGCGTTTGAACGCGGAAATTTCCGTGTCCGCGGCGATACCGTCGAAGTCCGTCCTGCCGGCCGCGAAGACGGCCTGCGCGTGGAATTTTTTGGCGATGAAATCGAGCGCATCACCCGCTTCGAGCCGCTGACCGGTGACAAAGTTGAATTGCTCGATGCCGTCGTCATTTTTCCCGCGAAACAATTTGTCACTACCGATGAGAAAATGCGGCGCGCCCTGCTGACGATCCGCGAAGAGCTTGGCGACCGCATTGCTTGGTTTGAGAAAAGCGGCAAATTGCTTGAGGCGCAACGTATCAAGCAGCGGACGGAATTTGATCTGGAAATGATGCAGGAGATGGGCATTTGCTCCGGCATCGAGAATTATTCGCGGCACATTTCCGGGCGCCCGCCCGGCTCCCGTCCGAACACCCTCTTCGATTTTTTCCCAAATGACTATCTCCTGGTGATTGACGAATCGCACGCCACCGTCCCGCAAATCGGCGCGATGTATGAGGGGGACCGCTCGCGCAAAACGGTGCTGGTCGAGCACGGATTC
>JASHVW010000026.1 GCA_030044395.1 Verrucomicrobiia bacterium | reverse complement strand
CGCTCACATTAAACAGTCCGCCATACCAATTGAAGGCGCGTTGTGTGTCCATTTGAAGAATTGCCTGAGTTAAACCATCGTAATCCGCGCCCTGTTTAACGCCGCCGGTCGGGTTGCCTAGCGCTTCGCTGGTTTCTGAAAGGGCCAATGACACTCCGAATTTGCTGAGCCAGGGACGGAGTCCCCACATGTCCCCAAGCAAATAACCGCTTCGGGAAATGCCGTTTAAAAATCCCAGCGGCGAAATTATTTCGTTGGTTGTGGCCTCAAATTGGCTTGCGGTCAACGCTGGGGGAGTGGCAAGAGCCATGTTGACAGAGAGCGCGATTAACATTAAGCCGGCGAGCAGGAAAAAATAGCTCCTCGGGCGACAGCAACGAGCAGGTTCTACGCATCTCATTTGTCCAAAGAGACTAAATGAAAACGCAGACCTTCGCTGCCGGTGGCTTGCCATTTATTGTCGGTAGATTGCCAAAAATTGTCCCGGCGGTGTTTAAAATTCCCAATGCAATCGCGCGCCAAAGACGGATACAGGCCCGCGATCCCGGTTGAACGCCGGGTTGCAAATGAATTGATAATCCAAGGCTCCGTGAACCGCTTTCCAGATTTTGAAATCGTAATATGTCTCTATAATCTTTTCCCAGCCGTAATTGAGCGCGCCATCGCCGTCGAGAATGTCCGTGCCGCCCGCTTCAAGGTACTGCTGATTCTCGTGTGAAATACCACTTAACACACCGGCAAGACCGAACGTATCATCCGGGCGACGCCATGATTCTCCGTTGATGCTTAATCCCAGCGAACCGGAGTAATTGATGTCCGTGAAAGTCCACCCTTCCTCGCGTCCATCGTTCCAACCCAGGCGTGAAAACAGGCCGACATCCCTCATTACTTCCTGTTCAAAGTTCAACCCAAAACCATATTTGAAACGGTACGCTCGCGTCGCGGCAACGTCGGCAGGACGGGCAGGATTGTTCACCGCCTCCTGATAACTGCCCATATCCGCTTCATTATCGAAAGCCAAAAGCCGGATGGTTCCCGGATGAGTGTTAATGCTCCAACGGCGCTCCAATTCCGTTACCATTGCCCAGGAATGCCAGAACTCGCCATCGCCGGCGGAATTATCAACCGGCCATTTAAGATACTGATCTTCGGCAGTCCAGTTGTTTTTGATCCCAGGTTCCTGAAAAAATCCGTAGCGCAAAGCCCATTTTCGCTGATTCAATTCTACGGCTGCACCGGTGGTAAATCCCACGGTGTCCATGGGGTAATCCCACGTCGCGTTGGCCATCAGCGCCCAATTCATAAATTGGGTGCGCGGGTCATTGGCGTAGGCATTGTTGTCGAAAATGTCTTTAGCGCTGAACCGGCCTATTGTGAATGTAAGCCGGGAAACATCCTCGGTGCTTGCCAAATCCAATTCGTCGTCCCGAATTGTTTCCTGTTCGCCGCCCAAGCCAATGGTCTGGCGGATGAATAAACGGGCGAGCGTGCCATTGGGAACTTGAGTGCCGAATTTGACGGCTTCGCCATTGGGGAAACCCTCCACGCCTTCTGTGTTTCCCAAGCCGAATCCCTGCCACGTCAGGCCATCCACGTGCGCTTCCGCACCGCGCCAGAGCCGGATACCCGCATACAAATCCAGTGAGACGGTTTCACGGATTTCTCCGCCAGGCGGCAGGCTATTCGGCCCGGAGTAGGGAGCATGAAAAGCCGGATAACCCTGGACGATGTCGGTATTTTGAACATGCCAGTTCCAATTCTGCGGCTGGATCTCCGCAGTCTCTTCGACCGCTGGTTTCGGTCCGCCGCCTGTCAGAGCGGGCGGGTCGGCCAGGGCATTGGTGATAACTTCCGATGCGGACGCGGAAACAGTTATCAATGCCAACCCGGCCGATAATGGCCGCCAATAAATGTTTATCATAAGCAAACAAGTGTAGCAAAGATTACACTTTGCGCCGCCTGACGGTCAAGGAGAAAGAGTAGCTCATACTACATATGCAACGAGCCCGCCCGCTCGGGGAGAAAACCCGTGAGCAAAGATGGCTGTCGGTAGTCCACGACAAACAGATAAAATCAGGCAACCCGCATTTTTCATCGGCAGTAAAAATAACCCGCAGAGCAGACTTCCGCTGCCGGTGCGTTGCCATTTTTTGTCGGAAGATTGTCCGATATTTATGGGGAGCTTGCATAAAACGATTACGCCCGGCCAAGCCAGCCGGGCGTTTCCGACGCAGATATTTTGAAGCTGCGTTGGTCTCGCTATAACAACCCCATAATCCCCGCGTACACGCCCAAGCCAGAGGTGAAAAGCACGATGAAACCCACGAGCCAAGCATACCAGCCCCTGAGTTGCCAGTCTTCCGGCAGCGCTTTGCGCGCCAGCAGGAATAAAAATCCTAAAACAATAGGCAGCAACAATGCATTCATCACGTTAACGCTGACGGCGAGTTTCACGAGGTTGACACCTGAAAGCACAATCCCCGCGCCAATCAGCAGACTGACGACATAGATGCCGTAAAACCACGGCGCTTCAAATGGATGGTCTGCCAACGAACGCTTATAACCGGTCACTTCGCCAAGGCCCCACGCGGCGGTGAGCGAAACGACGATTGTAGCAACCCATGCCGCGCCCAACATGCCCAAGGCAAAAATGACTTTGCCCCAAAGACTGCCGAGGAATGGAATCAACGCATCGGCGATTTCCTGCACCGTGTCCAATGAAGCGTTGGGATTTTTTGCGCCAATGGTGGTCGCGGCAAGAATCAGAATCGCCGCCATGATGACCTGGGTTACAACCGCGCCGATGGCAGTATCCAATCGGGCTGCCTTGATTTCAGAAACGGTCAGTCCTTTGTCCACCACGGCCGATTGTTGATAGAAAATCATCCACGGCATGATCACCGCGCCGACATTGCCGGCCAGCAGGAAAAGGTATTGCCGGTCGCCCAGTGGCATGTGAGCCATCCCTTGAAGCATCGCCGTTGCGCTGGGATGCGACACAAAGGCAACCACGACGAACGCGAGTTCGAACAGACCGATCAGGATGGCCATTATCTCCACCCGCCGATAGCTGCCGGTCGCGGCGACGATCACCAGGAAAATCACTGTCAACGAGATGCTCGCCCAGGGCGAAACGCCAAAGAGGAGTCCGACACCGGCGATGCCCGAAAATTCGGTCAGCATCGCCCCCACGCAGGAAACCAGCAGGGTGCTGACGGACAACCAGGCCCAGCCCTTGCCAAAACGTTCGGCAATCAGTTCTCCGTGCCCTTTGCGCGTGGCCAGCCCCAGCCGGACCGTCAACTCCTGCACCATATAAAGAATGGGAATGAGCAGCACTTGCAGCAACAGGAGACGATAGCCCCATTGGGCGCCACTTTGTGCCGCCACAATGGCGCTGCCGGCATCGGTGTCGGCCAACATCACCACCAGACCGGGACCAAACACAACCAGCGCAAGTTTCCAGGAGGGAATCGTTGGCAGGGCGAGTGTCTTGGATCGCGGTTTTTCAAACAGGATCTTCGTGTCAACCCGGTCTGTTTCCAAAATGACGTTCGCTTGTTGCATGCTGGTAGGATAACGGTTTCCTCAAAACCCCGCTGTCGGTAGGTTGCCATTCTTTGACGGGCGGTTGCGCCCCAATATCCTGCAGACTTCACCTTCGTCAAAAATCAAAGCAAAATCTGTGTGCTTCTCGCCAATTTTTAAGAAGTCTTCGGACTGGGCAACGATAATACTTTTTTAAATGAAAGTATTACTCCTTCAGAAGGATAACCGCTTCATTCCCGCCTTTTTCGTGGTCTCAATCCTCGTTGCAGAAGCCGTTTTGGGACAGGGAACCAACACTCCCGCTACGAACATGATGCAAATAAATTCCAATAGCACATACCGGAGCGGAGGAAATCAGGAAACGAACAATGCCGGGACGAACATCGTTTATTTGCCGGCAATCACGGTCATCGGGCGTGCGAACAGTCTGGTGGGGATCGCAAGTTCAGCGAGCCAGGGCACGACCGGCCAGGCGCAGCTGGCCGAGCGCCCGATTTTGCGCAGCGGCGAGATTATGGAGACGATTCCCGGCGTCATTATCACTCAGCACGCGGGCGGCGGGAAGGCCAACCAGTATTTCCTGCGGGGCTTCAATCTGGACCACGGCACGGACTTCGCCACGTTTCTCGACGGCATGCCGCTCAACCTGCCGACGCATGCGCATGGCGAGGGTTATTCGGACATGAACACCGTCATCCCGGAGTTTGTGGAGCGCGTGGATTACGAAAAAGGCCCTTACTACGCAAACGTGGGCAATTACGGTTCGGCAGGTTCTGCAGACCTGGTGTTTTACAATGTGTTGCCGGAAGACTTTGTAACAATGGAAGGCGGCATGTATGGTTTTTATCGCACCGTATTTGGAATCTCACAAAAAGCAGGCGCGGGCAACATTCTTTACGGCGGGGAAGCCTATCACGATGATGGCCCGTGGGTGCATCCGGACAATTACTGGAAGTTCAACGGCATTTTGACTTATAGCCAGGGTGATGATGCGAACGGCTGGAGCGCGACATTTCGCGGCTATCACGGCGAATGGAATTCCAGCGACCAGATCGCTGCGAGTTTTGGCCAGACGAATTTTTTCGGCGCAATAAATCCAACCGACGGGGGCAATTCGCAGCGATACAGCCTGCAAGGTGAATGGCATCGGCTAAGCGCGGATTCGGAAACGAAAATAATGGCGTATGTTTTTTACTACGACCTCGACCTGTTTTCCGATTTCACTTTTTACCTGACGGACCCGATACATGGCGACCAATTTGAGCAACAGGACCATCGCTGGGTGGCCGGCGTTGACGCGCACCACACTTTATTCAACGAATGGTTCGGCCAGCCTGTGGAAAATACCTTTGGTTTGCAAGCGCGCAACGACTGGATTGGCAACGGCCTTTATCAAACCGAAGACCGTGTGCGAGTGAACAAGATGGACTACGACAGCCAAGTCACCGGTTCTGCCACGCCCGTGCCGCTGCCGGAAGACACGGATGTGAATGATATTTCGGATACGCAGTTCGGTATTTATATTGAAAACAAAGCCCAATGGACTGAAAAATTTCGATCCGTTGCCGCATTGCGAGGCGATCTGGACTATTTTGATGTTACTAGTTTTACCAACCCGACCAATTCCGGCACCGCCTCGACATTGCTGCCCAGCCCCAAGTTGAGCTTGATCTTCGGGCCGTGGGACAAAACGGAATTTTATGTGCAGGGGGGATACGATTTTCACAGCAACGACGGCCGCGGCGCCACCCAGACACAAGAGCCTGTTTCGGCGGACAATCCGTACGGAGGGGCGACCTCGAAAATTCCCGCTCTGGTTCAAACGCACGGCGGGGAAGTCGGCGTGCGGACCGCGTACTTGCCTCATTTGCAGAGCACCGTTTCGCTCTGGTATCTGCATAGTGATTCCGAACTCCAGCAGGATGGCGACACTGGCAGCACTGTGGCATCGAAACAACCGAGCAACCGCTACGGCGTTGAATTGGCAAACTATTATGCCATCACGAAACATCTGGCACTGGACCTGGACGCGGCGGATTCCATTGCCCGGTTCACATCAGCGGATCCTGCGGACGCCGCGCCAATCAGTCCCCGGAGCACCATCCTGGGTCCCGGCGGCAATCATGTGCCAGAAGCGGTCGGGTCGGTGATTTCATCGGGCATTACGCTGCATGATTGGCACGGTATTTCGGCGAGCATGCGGCTGCGCTACTTTGGTCCCCGCGATTTGACCTCGGACGGAATTTACCGATCTTCGCAAACGATTTTGGTCAATGCCGAAGCCGGATATCAAATCAACAAAACTTGGAGGGTTTTCGCCGAGATCCTGAACCTGCTCGACCGGCGCGATCATGACATTGATTATGCCTACACGTCGCAAGTGACTCCAAACAGCGCCCCTAAATTTCAAGATGTTTTTCATCCTGTCGAACCGTTTCAAGTGCGGGCGGGTTTGACCGCGCAGTTTTAACGCTGGCGTTGGAACGTAGATGGCAAATAATTGAACAATGAATAAAGAAACCGTCACCCGCTTTAGCGTGTCGCTGCCGCCAACCCTCCTGCGGCAACTGGATGAGATGTCTGGCGAGAAAGGCTACGACAACCGGTCACAGGCCGTGGCTGATATGATCCGCGACCGGCTGGTGGAGCACCGGCAGAAATTTGGCAGTGAGGAAATCTGCGGCACCATTACACTGGTCTATGACCATCACAAGCCGCACCTTCAGGCTACGCTCACGGATATCCAGCATGACCATCACGACGTGATTCTCTCGACCGTTCACGTGCATCTGGACCACGACAATTGCCTGGAAGTCCTATTGGTGCTCGGTAAAGCAACAGTCATCAAAAAGATCGCCGATGAATTGATTTCGGCCAAGGGTGTAAAACACGGCAAATTGACGGTGACGACGACGGGCAAAGATCTGCCATCCTAAATAGCGGTTCGACCGCACGGTCGGGCCGGTGAAGGGAATGATATTGTCTTCCAAAGATTCATCCGGAACATTGTCCATTCG
>JASHVW010000296.1 GCA_030044395.1 Verrucomicrobiia bacterium | reverse complement strand
ATTACACGCAGGATTCCACACCGGCCCAGCGCGAAGTGATGCACGATTACCTCATGCGTGTGCGCGAAACCACGCGCCGTCTCTTGGGCGAACTGAACATTTCACCGAAATCGCCGATTTCCGGCGCGATCTGGGCGGCTCGCAACCACATCGCGTTCGCCGACATCGCCATTGTGGAAATGGAGCCTAAACACATGAAAGCCTACGGCGAACTTTCGGAACTTGACAAGCAAACACTCAACCGGATTACGTCGGAACTGAGCACACTGCTCGGCGGCTTGGACAATTACCTTGCCAGCGGCACGGATGCCAATTCCCCTCGCCAACCAAAACCGCCGGACAATTCGTAATCGCAACATGAGCGGTTCCGGCGCCAAAAAGACCTCGACGCACTTGCCATTAAAAAGGCAAATGCTATACTGAATGTGGCAATGGAATTTGCCTCCCGCCCGTGGGAAAACGCCACTCCGGCTGATAATTCCTACCGAAACAGAAATGAATTGGTAGCGAGTTATGAAGATTCTCATCATCTCAGACGTTCATGGCAATTGGCCAGCCCTCCGTGCCGTTCTCGAAGCTGAATCGGACGCCGACCGAATTCTTTGTCTGGGCGACCTCGTCAATTTCGGCCCGCAGCCCGCCGAATGCGTGGCTTGGGCGAAAGAACTCGTGCCGCCCGCATGGGTGATTCAGGGAAATCACGACCGCGCGGTTGCTCTCAACGAAGACCCACTCTGTTCGCCCAGGTTCGCGGCGTTGGCGGCGGCGACGCAGTTGGTCAGCGAGAAGTCACTTGCATCGGAACTGAAGGAATTTCTTGCTGAACTTCAACCATCGCGCCGCTTCGAATGGAAAGGCGCGAAATGCTTCGCCTGCCACGCGATTCCCAGCGAACCACTCTACGGCTGCCTGGCAGAAACGGCGCCGTCGCCGCTATGGAACGCAGAAGTGGCAGCGGCGGGGCTGCCGGATTTTCTTTTTCTTGGTCACACGCATCTTCCGATGGAGACGCGTCTAATGAAGACCCTAATTGTCAACCCGGGTAGTGTCGGTTTGCCGCAACATGGCGACCCGCAAGCAGCGTACGCGGTCTGGGACGAGGGCGTAGTGACCTTGCGCCGCGTGGCTTATGAAGTTGAGGAAACCATTCGCGCCTACGGCCAGCTTGGGACTGCGCCCGACGCACTGGCCCAGTTGACAGAAGTGTTGCGAACTGGCAAAGGGCCGCTGCCAAAAAGTTCCAACGAGATGCCAAGAAAATCGGGTGCGAAAGGGGCATAAACCATGAAAATGCTTCTCATCTCGGACATCCACGGCAACTGGCCGGCCCTCAAAGCGGTGCTGGCTGCCGAGCCGGACGCCGACCAGATCCTGTGCCTTGGCGATCTGGTGAACTATGGGCCGCAGCCGGCGGAATGTGTCGCTTGGGCGATTCGGACGCTGACACCGGAATGGTTGATTCAAGGCAACCACGACCGCGCTGTGGGGCTGGGCGAAGACCCGCGTTCATCCACGCCATACCGGGCACTGGCGGCCGCAACTCAAGAATTCAGTGCGCGCGTGACTTCGGCGGAAATGAAACAATTCCTAGCCGGTCTGCAGCCGCTACAGCGCTTTAAGCTGAACGAAATCCTGTGTGTCGCATGTCACGCCGTGCCGTCGGACCCGCTTTATGCCTATTTGCCAGAAAATGTCTCGGTGCCCCTTTGGGAATCGGAATTGAACGGCATCAACTACCCCGATTTTTTGTTCATCGGGCACACCCATAAGCCCACAAAGACCCGTTTCCGCCGCACGTTGGTCATTAACCCCGGCAGCGTTGGCCAGCCGAAAGATAGCGATCCGCGCGCGGCATATGCGATTTGGGAAGATGGTGAAGTCACGTTGCGGCGTGCGACTTACGATATCGAAGAGACCATTCGCGCCTATCAGAATACCCACCTCAATCCGCAAATAATCAACACGTTAGCCGAAGTGCTGCGCACAGGTGGCCATTTGCCGACGGACCTAAATCCTTACGAGCAATTCAACACGTATTTTCAAAAGCATCCCGATAAGCTCGCCGGACTTTTCCATCTGCAAAAGCTGTTGAACAGACGCATCGGCGTGGACACGGACAACATGACCGAACACCAGCGCCAGCAATGGCTCCTCAACTATTGTCGCGCAATGGACCAGGAATTATCCGAATTGGTGGACTGCGTCCCCTGGAAATGGTGGGCGAGCTATCAGAAATTCGACCGCCAAAATGCGCGCGTGGAAATCGTGGACCTGCTGCACTTTCTCATTTCGATGGCGCAAGTGATGGAAATGACGCCGGACGAATTGTTCGAGGCTTATACCAAGAAACATATTGTCAATATCGCCCGGCAGGATTCCGGTTACACGGTCAAAGACGAAAATGACAACAAGCACATTTGAGATATGAATCAGGTAGATGGCATTCTGAATCGCGTCTCCGGTCTGGCTGGCGAACTGAAGCTGGCCAGCCTCCAGCCGCAGATCGCCGCCTGCCGGAAACAATTCAACGGCGGCAGCCACAGCATTGATGTGGCGGTGTTTGGCCGATTCAAGGCCGGCAAAAGCTCGTTTCTCAATCACCTGACCGGACGAGCCGTGCTGCCCATCGGTGTCGTTCCGCTCACAGCGGTCATTACGCGGCTGCGTTACGGCACGAATGACCGGGCGGAAGTGCGCTTCCTTAACGGCGACAAAAGGGAAATTCCTTTCAATGAAATCCGCCTCTACGTGGGCGAGGACAAAAATCCGAACAATGAGAAACAGGTCGCTTCGGTGGACGTGGAATTGTCCGCGTTGCAGCAACTCGCTCCATTGCAATTCGTGGACACGCCAGGCTTGGGCAGTGCCTTCAGCCACAACACCGCCGCCACGCACGAATGGCTGCCGAACGTCGGGGCGGCACTCGTCGCCATTAGTTCGGATGCGCCGCTCTCGGATCGCGATTTGGAATTGCTCGACGAATTGCGCCAGCACACCCCAAAAATAGTTTTACTGCTGACGAAGGCCGATTTGCTCAATGAAACGCAGCGCGGCGAGGTAATGGATTTTGTGCGGCGGCAGCTTTTGCAAAAATGGAAAACTGAAATGCCCGTGTATTTTTATTCCATCCGGCCCGAAGAACGCAGCCTGAAAAAAGAATTGGAACAAAAACTGTTCTCGCCGCTCATCCAGCATCGGGATGAAGCCGCCGGCCAGATTGCCCGGCACAAGATTCTCTCGCTGCTGTCACAAACGCTCAATTACCTGCGCATCGCCCTGGCCGCCGCGACCCAGGCGGAGTCCGCCCGCCAATCGTTACGCGACAAACTGGCCGACGAACGCCGTCAGTTCGATTTGTTCCGGGAAGAACTCCAGGTGCTCTCGCGCAAATGGTCAGCCGAGGCGCTGGATCGTTCGCTGGAAAAATTAAAGCCACGACAGGAAGCCTTGCAGGAGAACGTTGCGACTGAATTGCAGACCCGGTTTCCGCAATGGCCGTCGCGCTTGCCGCCGTTATTACGGAGATGGCGCGAGTGGCTGCAAATCATTCTAAACCATGAACTCACTGGAATTTCGAGCGCGGAAAAGGCGACATTTGTTGAACCACTAAAGCGCGTGGAGCAACACCTCATGCGAACGCTTCAAGCACTTCAGCACCGCTTGGCTGGACACGTACAGTCTGCGTTCGGCGTCACGCTCGTGCCGCATGACGTCGTGCTCGAAGTGCCTAACCCTGCCGCGCCGCCAATTGACGTCGGCTATGTGGACGCCGCGTTCAGCCTGATCAGCCCGTTCATTCCAATGAGCTTGTTTCGCCCGGCGATTGAGCGGTTACTGTTGCGGAAATCGCTCTGGGAGACTGAAAAGAATCTTTCGCGCCTGGCTTCCAACTGGCGCGACCGTGTCGCCAAAGGCATAGGTGAATTAACCCGGCAAGCCGAGCAGCAGGCATTGGATGAGCTGGCTGCGCTCGAACACACATTAAAGCAAAGTGAATCCAAAGTGCCTGACCTGAAACAAGCAATTGATGAATTGGAGCAATTCCAGAGCCGGCTTGGATGATTCACGGTTGACGATTGGCGATATACGCGCCCCGGAGAAAACCGGGACAATCGTAAATCGTAAATCCGAAATCATAAATCCCGTGGACGGTTCATTCCTGCGGCTGATTCCGGCAGGCGAGTTCACCATGGGTTCAACGCGGGATCAGATTGAAGCCGCGCGGCTGGTGGACATCGGTGGACACGAATTTTTGTTGCTTGAGGAACTGCCGCAATTCCGCGCCCTCCTGCCGGATTTTTATTTGAGCGAATGTGCTGTAACGAACAAGCAATTCGCAAAATTTCTAAATGCGACCTGTCCACGGCCTGAACAGCTCAAACTATGGGCGCCGGCGCTGGAAAAAATCAGCGCGCCGCACAAAAATGAAGTTTACCAAGTCTCGGTCGGCTTTGAGAAACATCCGGTCGTGCATGTCTCGTGGTTTGGCGCGGATGCTTACTGTCGCTGGGCTGGATTGCGTTTGCCAAAGGAAATTGAATGGGAGAAAGCCGCGCGTGGCACGGATGGCCGGCTTTATCCGTGGGGCAACGAATGGCACGACGATTTTTTGCGCTGGAACAACACTGCGAAGTGCGGCTTGACGACCGCGCCTGTGGACGATTATCCGCAAGGCCGCTCACCGTTTGGCATTTTCCAAATGGCCGGCAATGTTGATGAATGGTGTGCCGACCCGTATCAATGGGATGTTTATCGCCGTTATGCTGTTGGCAATCTGCGTCCGCCCTCAAACGGCGCAACGCGCGTCATTCGCGGCGGGACGTGTGTCGGCTGGCAGAAAATCCGATTTCGCTGCGCGCATCGGCGGGGAAATGACACGGCCATCGTGAACATCCATTACACCGGCATTCGCTGCGCCTGCGATGCGCCATCGCAAGCGCGGACAAAATAACTATTGCCCAAAAGATAAAAAGGATTATGTTCTTTAAAGGCAATGGATTCCTGCCTTCCCGACCTTGGGAAAAGCGCCTTCCGGCTAATGACTCCTACTGAACAGAATAATTGTGTCATGGTAGCGAGTTATGAATGTGAGATTCACATCCAGTGTTGACGGCCCGTGGAACAGCGCCTGCATCCGAGTTGCAAGAAATGGAACCATTGCTGGCAGAATCTTCCAAGTAGCGGATTTTTCAAACCTGTTTTTCATCGTCTCGTTTCTTTGCCGCGCCTACTGCGACGACGGACCCGTCCAGAGCCGGCCTCCATTTTGTGTTGAGCACAACGGATATAACGACTTTACGTTATGAAAATGAAAACGGGACGGACCGAGCGCACAGCATCTCATAGGCCATCCCGGCCGCCACCCACCGAAGACGAAATCCGCCAGCGTGCGCATCAGATTTGCCTGGCGCGCGGCGGTGTGCCTGGACGGGAATTGGACGATTGGCTGGAGGCTGAACGTCAAATTTACCACGAACGGATTGAGGAGTTTAAGCGACAAAGCAAATGAAACATAGCATCCTTGTGGCAGGTGGCGACAAGTGCAATTCACCAACCAGCTCGCAATATGAGCTCCCTCAAATTCAATTTGAATTCCTCCTTCTCAAGACCAAGTTGCCGGAACTTTGCATGGGCAATGAGGCTGCGGCGACGAGTGCAGCAATCATTTGCATTGCTCGCGGCGAGCGCCACGCCGATCCGCGGCTTGCAGTGTCAAACCCGGATCACGAGTGCAAAATTTCCTGAATGCAGATTTCAAACGAGACTAGCTAAACCAAACAATGATCGGAGCTACCTGACATGCAAAAAATCAGAATCTACTTGCATCAACATCGCGGGCGGTTCGTTCGCGAGCTGTGCGAATACCTCCGCTTCCCCAGTGTGTCGGCGGACGCGCGCTATCGGCGAGGGTTGGGCGCTTGTGCGAAATGGCTGACGGCGCATTGCCGGAAAATCGGTTTGATCACGGAGCTTTGCCGCACGCGCGGAAATCCCATTGTCATGGCGCGGACACCCCGGCGAGCGCGAAGCAAAAACCCTTATTACCTCGTTTACGGCCATTACGATGTGCAACCGCCCGAACCTTTGGAACTTTGGAAGACACCGCCGTTTCAACCGCGCATTGTCGGCAATTCCCTGTTTGCGCGCGGCGCGTCGGACAATAAGGGCCAGCATTTCGCGCACCTCAAGGCGGTGGAAGCCTATTTGAAAACCGGAACGGAATTGCCTTGCGATTTGACGTTCATCATTGAAGGCGAGGAAGAAGTCGGCAGTCCGAGTCTGGCTGGATTATTGCGCAAGCACCGCACCCGGCTGCGTTGCGATGCCGTTGTAACTTCGGACACTACGCTTTTGGGCCTGCAATATCCCACGCTTTCCTATGGCTTGCGTGGGATATGCGGCCTGGAAATCACCTTGAACGGGCCAAGCTGCGACTTGCACTCCGGCACCTTCGGCGGTTCGGTGGAAAATCCGGCGATGGCCTTGTGCCAAATGCTGGCGCAACTGCGCGATGAAAAAGGGCGAATCACGATCCCAGGCTTATACGACGATGTTCTGGCGTTGTCACCTTTTGAACGCTCGGCGCTGGCGATACATCCGTTTAACGCCGACGACTACAAAAAATCCATCGGCGTGCCGGAGTTGTTCGGCGAAACCGGTTTTACACCGGTGGAACATCGCAGTGCGCGGCCCACGCTGGAAATCAACGGCCTGACCAGTGGATACCAGGGCGAAGGCGGCAAGACGATCATTCCTTCATGGGCGCGGGCGAAAGTGACGATGCGCCTCGTGCCACATCAAACGCCGGAGAAAATTCTAGCGTTAACCGTCGCGCATCTAAGAAAACTCTGCCCGCCAACCGTGCGCATGAACATCACAAGCTCCCCTGGAAGTGATCCGTATTTGGTTTCCCCAGAAAGCTCAAAGGTTCAGGCCGCGCTGGATGCCCTGCGCGATGCCTTCGACTGCGAGCCGCTGTTGGCGCGGGAAGGCGGCTCGATTCCCATCGTGGATGAGTTCAAGCAGATTCTCAAAGCTGATTCGTTGCTGCTCGGGCTCGCGTTGCCCGACGATAATGCCCATTCGCCGAACGAAAAGTTCAACCTGGAAGTGTTCGCTAAAGGCATGATGATGAGCGCGCATCTTTGGCGGCGATTGGCTCGCGGGCAACGAACCGCAGAAGGATAATATGGCCACGCAATCGGAAATCGAGGCACTTTATGACTGGGTGCATCTTTTCCACCCCCTTCGATCAGGGGATTATGCCGACTTTAGTTGCGCTTTTTTTGACGGCAATTTCAATCAGACGCTGGCGGTCGCCCAAACGGCAAAACATCAATGGGTGTTGGACGGCCTGCGTTTCCAGCCCGTTGACCGCATCCTAGATGTGGGCTGTGGATGGGGGCCAGTCCTGAACGCCGTGAGAAAGCGGGGAGGCAAGGCTCTCGGATTGACCTTATCCAGCGCGCAAGCCAGGTATTGTGCCGCCAAAGGACTTAACGTTTCCCTTCAGGATTGGAAAACGGTGCGTCCGTTCACCTTGGGTGTTTTTAACGGGGTAATATCCATCGGCGCTTTTGAACATTTTTGTTCAATGGATGAATACATTCAAGGAATACAGGACTCCATCTACCGGGATTTTTTTGCGTTTTGCGCACAAGTTTTGCCGGTAGGCGGCAGACTCTTTCTGCAAACCATGACGTGGGGTAAGGAAGTGCCGGACCCAAAACGGTTGAGCCTGACGGCGCCCGAAGGCACGCCGGAGCGAATACTGGCACGGCTCAACAAATTTTATCCCGGTTCGTGGCTGCCCAGTGGCAAGGCGCAAATCATTGCGGCGGCAAGCGATTATTTTCATTTCCTACACTCCAGCAATGGAAGATTGGATTACATCGAGACGCTGACTCGCTGGGGAAATGACAGCGGCAAACTTCTCAAACCATTTCGCCTGCCGAAAGCCTTATGGGGCGTCGCCCGGCTGTTTCCGCGCTTTTGTTTCGAGGCGGACTTTCGCGTGCAGATTGAATCCGCCAGACGCAATGATCAGCAGGTTTGTTTTCAGCGTGAAATCATGAGCCATGAAAGAATGTTCTTCGAGAGAACATAAGCGGCGGGTCCGGATGAAGCTGGGGCAGCCACAATGCGACTATGAAAATCACCTCAATCAACTTCAAAGAATCGGACAGATATTATGTCACGTTCAATAGCGAACCAAAATTGCAGCAATCGGTTTTTGACCGCTTCAAGGCACTGGCGGCCAATCAGCCCGAATTTAAGGATTGCCTCCCTCAATTGTCTGAATCGTCCGCGCTCAAATTGTTTTTCGGGAAAGCTGTCGATTCATCTTTGCCATCTGATTTTCTCCAGAAAGTCGAACATATCTTGTCCATCGCGGAGTCGTTGGTACAAAGTGAGGTTGATGCGAAAAACCAACAAGTTGCCCACGAGTATCAGGAAAAGAAGGCCGCGCTTGAGGCCGTGGCCAGGAAGTGGGGAATACCGATTGAGTAAATCTGTCGGTCATTACAAAGGAATTCCATGAAACAGACCATTGTCACTTTGGATTTTGAAGGCGTCCTGGTTCCCGAAATCTGGATTGCGGTTGCCGAAAAGATCGGTATCCCGGAATTGCGTCGCACGACGAGAGACGAGCCGGACTTCAACAAGTTGATGCGCGGTCGTCTGGCCATTTTGAATCAACACAAATTGAAGTTGCCGGACATTCAAAAAGTCATCGCCGAATTGCGTCCACTGGATGGAGCGAAAGAATTTCTCGATGAACTGCGCTCAATCGTGCAGGTCATCATTCTGTCTGACACTTTCGAGCAATTCGCCTGGCCGTTACTGCGTCAACTCGGCTGGCCGACGCTGCTCTGTCATCGGCTGGTGGTGGAAGGCGACTGTGTCGTGAATTATCGCTTGCGCATCGCGGAGCAGAAGCGGGAAGCCGTGATCGTTTTCCGACAAATGAATTATTCCGTCATCGCGGCGGGCGATTCGTTCAATGATATTGCCATGCTGTTCGCCGCCAATAGCGGCATTCTCTTCCGCGCGCCGGGCGCCGTGAAGCAGGAGTTTCCGCAATTCAAAGCCATGGAAACTTACGCCGACTTGATGAAATTGATTAAACGGGAAATAACCTAATTGAAAATTGACGTGAACGGGCCGACCAAAGCTTCAAAAGCAAATAGATCCGGCTGGCTCAACCGCACCGTCCTCGGCATCGGGCTGGCTTCGTTGTTCAGCGACTGGTCGCACGAAACCGCAACTGCCGTCCTACCCGCGTTTCTCGCCACAATGGGCGTCGCCGCCGCCTGGCTCGGTTCCATTGAAGGCGTTTCCGATGGGCTGTCCAGCTTTGCAAAAATGGGGTCTGGATTTTACACGGACAAACTGCGACGTCGCAAACCCATCGCTGTCATCGGTTACCTCTTTACTTCATTTGGCACGGCGGCGTTCGGTTTGGCAACGGCGGCTTGGCACATATTAATCGCGCGCGCGTTGGCGTGGCTCGGTCGTGGTGTCCGCACGCCAGTTCGCAAAGCATTGCTCGCCGGTTCGGTCACGCGCGAAATTTACGGGCGCGCGTTCGGCTTCGAGCGGATGATGGACACGCTCGGCGCCATCGTCGGACCGGCGACGGCGTTTCTATTACTTATCGTATTTCATCACCGTTATCCGTTGCTGTTTGCGGCGACACTTGTTCCGAGCCTCATCGCTGTTGCGCTTATCGTTTTCGTCGTCAAGGAAAAGGAACGAAAACCGGTGCCGCATATCTCCTTTGGCCGACAACTGCAGATGCTGCCATCGGCTTATTGGAAATTTGCAACGGCCGTCGGATTATTTGGCATCGGCGCATTTGCCCATTCAATGCTTATTTTGCTTGCGACGGAAAAATTGACGCCGAGTTTGGGTGCGGCCAAAGCCGCAACCATCGCGGTCGCTCTTTACGTTTTGCACAACGTTTTTTACGCCACGTTCGCCTACATTGGCGGCTGGCTCGGCGACCGCCTTCCGAAAAATAAATTCCTCGCGCTGGGCTACTCGTTGGCCGCGCTCATGTGCATTGGCATCATAGTATTCCCGGACCACATTTGGACTCTCGTGCTGATTTTCATTTTGGGTGGAACCAATGTTGCCTTGGAAGAAACACTGGAAGATTCACTCTGCGCCGAATTGACGGAGGAATCACAGCACGGGATGGCGTTCGGCATTCTGGCGACGGTCAATGGCATTGGCGATTTTCTTTCGAGCATCATCGTCGGCGCGTTGTGGACAGCTTTTGGAACAACGGTTGCCTTTGGCTACAGCGCGGCGCTGTCAATCGTTGGCGCATGGCTCGTGTTGAACTTGCACACAACGACCGACGCGCGACCGCAAAGAAACGCTGCTTGATTTATGAACTGAAGGGTGGTAAATTTCCTCCGGCAATGGAATTTGCCTCCTCCGATGCTCGTCGGAGGGAAGTGCCTCGCGGCTAATAATTCCTACCGAAAAGACAACGTCTGTCGTGTAGCGAGTTATGAAGATACTCATGGTATCGTATGGTCGCGGTGCAAATTCTTCCAGCCGAAGAATCGCCCGTTGCATTTTCAGCTGCTATTCCTTCGAGCGTCGGCTCAACCGTCGGGAAGGGAGGGCCGCATGAAGTGCCTGATCCTTTCGGACATTCACGGCAATTGGCCCGCGCTTCAGGCGGTGTTGGCCGCTGAACCCAATGCCGATCAGATTCTTTGTCTCGGCGATTTGGTCAATTATGGCCCGCAATCCGCCGAATGCGTTGCTTGGGCAATGACGTTGAGTCCGCCAAGCCTGGTTATTCAGGGTAATCATGACCGGGACTTCGCGCGCGGCAACGGCCCGTGTTGTGCTCGGGTTAACCGGTTGTTCGCTGAAGTCGTGGAAACCGCCACCAGTTCGTTTCTCACGATAGAGACGAGACGTTTCCTCGCTGGACTTGAACCGTTGCGGGAGTTTCGTTGGGGCGAGACATTGTGCTTTGCCTGCCACAGGTCTTCCGACCATCCGTTTGATTCCGCTTCCGTTCAACGCCTCGACGAGGAGTCCTGGGACGCAAATGAACTCAACCGAATGCATTCAGACATCATCCTGACGGGCGTGCCAGGGAACTTATTCGTTCTAGTGGGTCATCCCGATTTCCTTTTCCTTGCTGACTCGCATTTAGCCATGAAAACGAAACTTTACGGTACCGAGGTCGTGAATCCGGGCAGCGTGGGTATGCCCGGCGACGGCGACCCGCGCGCCGGCTATGCATTCTGGCAGAATGGCAAGGTAACACTGCATCGGGTGGCGTACGACGTTGAGAAAACCGTGCGGGCATTTGATTCGCTGGATTTGGACGAGCAGATCAAACAACAATTGGTCGAGGGTCTGCGCACGGGAACGTGTCTGGCAACACGTCCGGATATGGAACTGGTGAGAGAAGGCTAGTTATGGGGCATTTAACTGACGTCCTAAAGCGAAGACGCAACTCCAGCGCAGCGCAAAGAACTGACTCGGCCATGCATGACTCCAATAACGCAACGGAGCCAGGTGCGCACGGTTCGCAGCGACCCGGTTGGCCGGAGACGTTTATCAATCCGCGTGACGGTTCAATCATGCGCCTGGTGCCGGCTGGTGATTTCATAATGGGTTCGACGCCCGAAGATATCGAAAATGCCCGCAAGATGGACGAGGACGGTCCGGGCTTCACGTTGCTCGAATCACCGCAGTTTGGTTTATTCGTGCCGTCCTTTTACATGAGCGCCTTCGCAGTGACGAACGAGCAATTCGCCCGGTTTCTGTCGGAAAGGCAGCCAAGCTCCGCGCTGTTCGATCTTTGGGTTTATGCAACGGTTCGCATCATCAAGCCTGATGGAGGAAGCAGTGCCTATCGTGTCGAGCGGGGTTTTGAACGGCACCCGGTTGTTCATGTAACTTGGTTTGGCGCGGATGCCTACTGCCGCTGGGCCAAACTGCGATTGCCAACTGAAGTCGAATGGGAAAAGGCGGCACGCGGGACGGATGCCAGGCTCTTTCCCTGGGGAAACGAATGGCACGATGACTTTCTGCGCTGGAATCGCGGCAATCGGAATGAAAGCGAACCGACCGTTCCGGTGGATACTTATCCTGAAGGCCGTTCGCCTTACGGCATATTTCAGATGACAGGCAATGTTGCCGAATGGTGTGAAGATTGGTTCCAACCAAACGCCTACACCGACCACGCGCTCGGCAATCGGCGTCCGCCGCCTTCCGGCGATGAACGTGTCCTGCGCGGCGGAACGTGTATGCAATCGCGCAAGCTGGAATTCCGTTGCGCCATGCGTCAATCGTCCACGCCAGTTTTTTTAACCGTGGATTTTACCGGCATCCGCTGCGCGTGTGACCGCCGCGGTTTTCAAACATAAGATGGAAAAATATGAAGCAATGCTGAAAGGAAAGAAATTATGAGCAATTATGAGATGCAAAGACGGGAACAATTGGCGGGGAGGGTGCGTGCGCGTCTGGAAACGGACCTCGGGCCGCTTACCCGGGCCTGGTTGAAACGCGCTCTGGAGATGATTCCGAAAGAAGAAACAGTGTTATTCTTTGAGCTTTTGGAAGAGGAACTGGCAAAGCCGCCCGAACGAGTGGAAAGGGAATTACGAAATCTCCACAACGCAAGGTCTGGCTGATTCCCACGTATTTCCGAGAATTGATTATGAACGTCACAATGAAAAATCTAATTGAGCTGCAAGAACTGATGCAGCGGTCTAAAAGCCAAAATCATTCCGAGTCTATGCGATTGGAAATCGAGCGCGCGCGCGCTGTCTTGCCTGAAGGTGTTTTGAGGCAGTTGGACCATTTCACCAAGTTTGGGCGCCGGGCCGTCGCGCAACTTTCCGAGTCTGACGCCTGCGGCAGTTGCCATATGAAGCTGCCTCCAGCGGACGCTCTGCACATTCGCAACAGCGGGCATCAATTGGCGATTTGTCCGCTATGCGGGTGTTTTTTGTATTCGCCGCCATTGGCATCAGACGAATCGAAAAAGACGATGGAGACGAGATGATAATCGAAACCAGGACAACCGGTGTGTTGTCACCGTTGCCACGGGAAGCGGAAGGCGATTCGGCGCCGCTGCGCCTTTATATGAAAAATAAATTGGCACTGGCGGCACAATTGCGCGCGCTTCGTGATTTAATCCAACAACGCGGCGACAAAACCCGCCTTGAACAATGCGACGATTTGATGGTAAAGCTCGCGGAAGATCGCTTCACGCTTGCCGTTTTGGGACAATTCAAGCGTGGCAAAAGTTCGCTGATGAACGCCATCATCGGGCGCGAGTTGTTGCCGGTGGGTGTGCTGCCGCTGACTTCCGCCATCACAATTTTGCGTTTTGGCCCAAGGGAACGACTGCTCATCCGCCGTGAAAACGTGTCGTTGCCATTGCCGGAGGAGTTTCCGATTCAGCGGCTGGCGGATTTCGTTACGGAAATGGGCAATCCAGGCAATCGTCAGCGGATCAAGTCGGCCACGATTGAAATGCCGCTGGCGGTCCTCCGGCGTGGCATGGAATTCGTGGACACGCCCGGCGTTGGCTCAGCAATAGAGGCAAACACGGCCACGACGCTCAAATTCCTGCCTGACTGCGACGCGGTGTTGTTCGTGACGAGCGTGGATTCGCCTCTGACCCGCGATGAACTGGAATTTCTGAAAGGCATCCGCGAACATGTTCGCAAGATTTTCTTTGTGGTGAACAAGACGGATTTGCTCAACTTGAATGAGCGTGAGGATGTTCTCGGTTTCGTGCGCAAGACGATTGCATTGCAAATGGGAGCGGCTGACGTGAGGGTATTCCCGGTTTCTGCGAAGTTTGGCCTGGCGGCGAAATTGAATGGTGGTTGGTCCGAGCGCCTCGAAAGCGGCTTGACCGAGTTGGAAGATTCGCTCGCCCACTTTCTCTCCGATGAAAAGGCGTCGGTCTTTCTCGCGGCGGTCATTGGTCGCGCGCTTCGGCTGTGCGGGCAGGAATCGGTAGAAATTGGCCTGCATGAGCGAGCGAGCGAACTTCCTGAAAACGTGTTTGTCGAGCGGCTGATAACGTTGACGGCAAAATGGGAAGCGCAAAAGGAGGAAAGACAACAGATTTTTGAACGGCTGAGACAGAGAATTCTCTCCGAAGTACCTGTTGTCTTGATGCCGGAATTGCTTCCTTTTATCGATTTAGAAATGAATACATTCGCCGCCAACGTCGAGCGACTGTCCTCTCAGGCGCGATGGTGGCCTTTATGGGACCGATGGGAGAGGATCGAGCAGACGGCATTGGATCAAACCCGCGCAAAGGTGCTGGACTGGTTATCGGAGCAAGGAGAGCGGTTTAGCTTCGTCACGGATGAAGTGGCGCGCGCCGATTGGAAGAAGATTCAAGCCAATTTGGTTGACTTGCCAATCGTCGCGGCCCGCGTTTTTGGTCTGCAGCAGGTTTCCAAGGTGGACGAAGCCATGCTGTCACCCTGGCGTCTGAACGTAAAATTCGAGCGGCCGCTGTCCTTCAATTTCCGATGCCACATCCCGCTGCCGGTATGGCCGGCCATATTGCCCTCATTCGTCATTGGAAAATGGTTGAAGCGGCATTTGCATAGGGAATGCGAATGCGTGGCCGACCGATGGAAGGATGCCGTAACCTTATATGCGGCGGACTGTGTGCGAGAGGCCCTGGATCATTTGGCGGAGGAAATTGAATTGCGTGCCCGCGAAATCGGGGTGCGCATAACAGCTTCCCTTCGAGGCGGCAATCCTACTCTTGGAAGTTTAGCGGACGGCGCTCAAAAATTAGATGCAATTCGGCTTCAACTGTCGGCGATGGGGAATGAGATTTCCCCTGCTGCTTCCCCGACAACGACGAAAGACGAGCCCGGCAGGCAACAAGATCGCCCAAGGCCTTCGCTTATGGCAAATCCCCCCGTCATTGTCGCACCAAGCCTCGATCCGGCCAATGATCTTAAGGGGCGTGGTTGCTCCGCCTGTAATTACATGGCAGACGTGCTGTTTCATTTCCTTTCCCAATTTCAATACGACCTCGCGTATAACGAGGCTGCGCAGCAGAACTTTGCCGAAACTCTTGGCTTTTGCGCCCTCCATACGTGGCAACTTGAGGCGGTATCGTCTCCGGTTGGCGCCTCCATCGGTTTTGCGAAGCTGGCGGAACATGCTTCTGAAATTCTGGCGGCACGGGCAAAATCGCCACTCAAAAGTCACCATCCCGTAAAGCTGGTTCGCGACTCATCGGAATGTCACCTCTGCCGCATGTTGCGCGAGGCGGAATGCGATTATTTGCGGCGGATGGCGGGATTTATCGCGGCGGCCGATGGCCGCGCCATCTATGCCGGCTCGCAAGGGGTCTGTCTGCGGCATCTCGGCCTGTGGCTTCCGATGTTGGCGGATGAAGATACGACTCGCTTCGTCCTGGAGGAGGCGGCGCGCCATTTTGAGCATTGGGCGGAGGACATGCAAAGTTTCAGTCTGAAGACGGAAGCATTGCGGCGGCATTTGCGCAATCAGGACGAAGAAGGCGCCTATTTGCGCGCCGTCACACATTTGGCCGGGGCCAAGAACCTCTGCGCGCCCATGAGCTAATTGGCCTGCAATTGGAAGAATTCCTGCGGACCAGCGGGGTAATTCGTATAGGGACTGGTTGCGCCGGGCACGTTGGTAAAACCAACGTCCAGGGCGGGCGTGGCATAGAGGGAGAAGGCGGCGTTGGACCACGTCAACACCAGGTTGCCGCCACTGACTTGAGCCGCCAAGGGAACACCCAAATTCAACGAATAGACATTCCCTTCGCTGTCCTCTCCGCCATTGACGGTCGTGCCGTAAACAGTATTGCCCGACACAACGAGTCCGCCAACAGCACCGGCTCCGCCGACGTTGATATAGGCGCTGTTTATAATTGCTCCAAACGTGTAAAGCAACCGAAAATCCGAACCATTGGTGTTGACGGCGAACACAGTCCCGAACGAAGAATTCGTGCCGCCGTCGTCAGCCGTTCCATACAGGCTGCTGCCGATCTGGATCAATGTGCCATAAGGTTGAGCGCCGTCACTGGTGTTTCCGCCAGGAGTGTCGGAGGCGCCGAATGTATGCAAATTTGTGAACGCGCTGCCGTCGGTGTTGAGCGCGAACACGACACCATTGCCGTTGGTGCCGCCAAATCTCGTTGTTCCATAAAGCCGGTTGCCCAGTAAGAGCATAGTGCCAAAATATGGCGACGCGCCGGTCATGTTGGTGGACGGGTTTCCCTGGTCGGTATTCGTCTCGAAGTTGAAGAGGTTGGTGTAACCAATCCCACCGGTGCTGATGGTGAAAACAACGCCGCCATAGTATTTGCCGCCGCTCTGTGCCGTGCCGTACAAAGTATTGCCCGAAACAACCAAACCAGTGGTCGGGCCCAGCCCGTCGTTGGTCGTTCCCGTGAAGCTATGCAGGTTGGTATAGTCCGAACCATCGAGATTGATCCGGAAGACAGAGCCGCCATAATCCACGCCTCCGGAAATTGTTGTTCCATACAGCACGTTGCTGGAAAGGGTCAATCCCGCCCGGGGGGAGCCACTGCCGTCGGTGAAACTGTGCAGGTTCGTGAAATCGGTGCCATCGGTGTTGATCCGGAATATCGAACCATCGCCCGCTGTTCCCCCTGCCGAGGCGGTTCCATACAACTTGTTGCTGGATAAAAGCAGGGCGGCATAGGGCAGTCCTCCGTCGTTGTTGTCTCCGACGACGTAGTCGGGAAGCGCCGAGAAGCTATACAGGTCCTTAAAATCTGTTCCGTCCGTATGAACGGAGAAAATCGCGCCTGCACCGTTGGTACCTCCATAGACCGTAGTTCCATAGAGCACGTTGCTTGACAAAACAAGGGCGGAATAGGGCTCGGATCCATCGGTGTTGGTTGATGGAAAACCCGAAGCAAGCGAAAAACTGTACAGTTCCTGGTATGTTTGGGCGGGGGCGGCGAACGCTGCCAAGACCAGCAGCATTATCATGTAATTAGCAAAAGCTTTCACAATTTCGATTTAGAGTTGAGTTTACATTTGGTTTCCTGCCACACGGCCAGTGTGGGTCTCCTTCTCAGGCGATCCTATTCCCGCCCCCAAAAGTTTGCAAGTCTTTTTTAGTTTCCTTTTTTGGGGAACGATTTGTTGCGCTCCACCCTATCTTACGGGCGGGGACGGCATCGGCCGTCGCTCGGACGTTTCCGTCTCCGCTGCGCTTCGACGAGACAAGATGGCGCGACAGGGCGCGTCATCTACCAGTGCGGCGGGGCGCGGGGCTTGAGGTCCCTCTGCGACAAAATATTCTTTGAACTAAAATATTTGATATTCGCGGTTTCAGGTTCAATATTGAGTGATTCGACCCGGAGGACGTTATGAAACCATTTGGCTTGATCAAATATTTGGCGATCGTCGTGGTCAGCATTGCGGGGACGGAGATGGCATTGGCGGATGCGATGAATGATCGGCCCCGGCCAGATTTGACCGGGGTGGTGCAAACACAAAGCGGCGAGCCGGTAAACGCCAACGTGTTCATTGCCACAGCGGGACCGAAAAGGGGACCCGGTTTGTATTGTCCTTCCTGTTATGCCGATTGCCGCAAGCGGACCCAAACGGATGCGAACGGCAAGTTTGAGATCCAATCGCTGGACCCGGAATTAAGGTTTCAGGTGCTGGTCGTGGCCAAGGGGTTTAAGCCGAAATACGTGGACCGCGTGGACCCGACGAACGGTCCGATTACGGTGAAATTGGCGCCCATCGAAATGGCGGAAGCTCCGCCGGAAAATTGTTTGCACGGACGGGTATTGGATGTCGAAGGGAGGCCGGTGCAAGGCGCGGTGGTTGAGTTCTATGACATCCTTTTTCGGAATGGCGAGGAAATCGGTGGCAACGTGTCTGGCGTGGATCCGCTGGCAGTGTCGGATGAGAATGGCGAGTTTTTGATTACGTCAAAGAAGCCGTTCGCGACGATGGATGTTGATATTTACGGCAGTGGAATTGCCAAAAAATATTTCAATGACCTGGCCAGCGGAAATGCGACGCATGCATTGACGGTTACGGAGGGGGCGTCAGTGACCGGACGGGTGCTTTTTCACGGCCAGCCGCTGGCGAATGTGAAAGTGGGCCTTGATTCGGTGGACGGGACCATCGGACATTTCGCGGGAAATTACGACATCAGTACCGACGCGAACGGCCGGTTCATGTTCATCAACCTGCCGCCAGACACGGATTATTATGTTTATGGCGACATGGATTCGTTTAGCAAGATGGGCGCGGTCCCGGCTCAAACTGTCCATACGGGAAAAGATGGTAAGACGACGGACGTTGGCGATATGAACGTGGCGCCGGGCTTCCGGCTGGCGGGCCGGGTAGTGCTCGTGGATGGAGCTCCGATACCACCGCTGGCAGTCCTGATGGTAGGACGCGAAGGAACATGGGACGACACCCACATCAATCTGCCGCCCGATGGCCATTTCGATTTCCGCGGCATTCCGGCTGAAACCGTCTCCCTGAGTGTGAGTGCGTTGCCGGGGCATCGGCTATCGTCAAAAAATGCCAGTCTGGATCGCTTATATACCTCTAGATTGATTGGCCGGGTGGAAGGCGATGTGACGAACATGGTTATCCTGATGGAGAAAGGCCCGGACCTGCCCGCTGATTTCAGCATGTCGTCCGAGGATGCCAATCAGCCGGAGCACAAGCCGTTGCACGGCGCGGAAGTCGGGCCGGACCATTCGGATCAATTCGCCGTTTCGGGTCGGGTCACTGACGAACGGACCGACGAGCCGCTGGCGAATTTCAGAGTCACGCCTGGGCGGGCTTATCTCCAATGGAACAGGAATAATTGGGATGGGGCGGATGAGGTCGAGGGCCGCAATGGAGATTTCACGGTCTATGTGAACAAGAAATGGCCGCAGGCGGTTTTGAAGGCGGAGGCGGACGGCTACCTCCCGACCTCGAGCATTTTGGACACGGACCAGACGAATGTTTCTTTTTCGCTAAAACGAGGCGCCGGCCCAGGCGGCTATGTCGTTATGGATCACAAGCCGGTGGCAAACGCGGAGGTTTTGCTCCTCTGCGACGATTCCGAAGCTCCGCAACTTGACCCTGGCGGCCGTCTATATACGCGGCCCAGCACACTCCTGACGAGCACAACTTCGGACGGGCATTTTGAGTTTGCGCCGCAGTTGGGCATGGTGGGCGTGGCCGCGGCGTCCTCGCAAGGCTTTGCCCAGATTTCGCTGAATCAGCTCGCCGCAAATTCCAACATTGTCCTGGCGCCCTACGGTGTCATTAAAGGCGTGCTAAACCGGCCGTCCGCACCGGGAGCCAACGAGGCGTTGGACGTGCAATTTAACGAGCCGGGTGTTGCCTCAGTCGGAGGGGGTGTGGCTATCTCGGATCATCACGTGTTTGTGTTTAACAGTGCGACGACAGACAGCAACGGGCGATTCGAATTTGACCAGGTGCCGGCGGGCACATTCATGATATCCTCTCAAATCAAGATGGGTGAATATGGTTACCGCGACGAGGGGCTGCAAAGTGTGACGGTAAAGCCGGGCCAGACGGTGACCGTCAGTATCAAGGCCGCGGCAAGACAAACCAATAGCGTTGCCCAGGGACGGCCGGCGCCGAGCCTGGAACGGATCGCGGGCCAGCAAATTAAAGGGATCGTCCTTCTGCCCGATGGCAAGCCTGCGGCGGATGCGCAGGTTGCCGAGCGCGTGCCGGGGAGGCCTTTGTTTTTAGGATACGCGGAATTTTCAGATAGCGAAGCGAAGCAGGCGGGCGCCATCGTCAATAGCGGACCCGATGGCCGGTTCACTTTGCCGATGTTCAAGGGCGCTGCGGCGGTCGTCGCGTTGAATGACAAGGGCTTTGCGGCGGTCACGCTGGATGAATTAAAACGTTCCCCACAAGTCACGTTGCAGCCGTGGGGGCGGATTGAAGGGGCTTTGCGGCACGGCCGTCATCTGGCGACGAATGAGCTGGTGGCGCTGGGTCAGCGGTCGGCGCCAGGACAACCTCAGGGCATTACGTTCGCCCCATCAGAATTTGACGTGTTGACGGATGACCGGGGACATTTCGTGATGAACGATTTGCCCCCCGGGAACCACTTGCTTGGTCAGCTTGTGCCGATTGGGAACGGCGCCCGTCAATATGAATGGCTGGGCAATGTTACCATCAATCCCGGCGAAACAACGCAATTCAACTTCGGCGGAGACGAGCGGATGGTAATTGGCAAAGTGACGCTGGATAACACGAATGGCACGGCGGATTTCGACCATGTCCAGGCATTCCTTGAATCCGAATACACCTTCAACATGCTTGCGCAATTGCACCAGCCCAAAACGCAGGAAGGAGCCGCCCGGTTGTTCAAGTCGCCGGGATTTCAAAAGGCGTTTGCCAATACGCGAAGCGTTCCCGTTGAAATCATGGCGGATGGTTCGTTTAAGTCACCCTGGGTGCCGCCGGGGAAATATGAAATCTCGCTGGAATTTTTCCGCGCGAATGATGTTTTCCTTTCGCCGAACCAGGTGGCCGTTCCGGCGGCCACGAATGGCGATGGTGATGCGGTGGTGAATTTGGGGACGATTGAGTTGAAACAGGCATCAGCGCCGCAGTTGAGTATGCGGGGGCAGTGAGTTTGCCCGCGAGGCGCGGGGCCTTGGGGGTTGGGCAGGACAGAGGCCTGAAGATAGAGGTCAGAGGTCAGACCGCCTGAAGGCGGAACTCCGAACGTATGCAGAATGCAGTTGAAGAGAGCATGGGAGTTGCAGAATGCCGTCGAAGGCAAATTTTCGAAGCAAAAATCCATGTGAAAGGTGGCAAGGGTCTAGCTAATGGTATATGCAAAGGAAGAAGTTATTGATTGGCTGGGGGACGCGTATGCCATGGAACGGGGACTGGAAGTGACTTTAAAGAAAATATCCGAGAAGCAGAGCCATCCGGCCGAGGTGCGATACGTGGCTTCACAGCATTTGGAAGAAGCGCGGCGACACGCGCAAACGGCGGAGTGGCTCCTTAAAACGCTGGACGCGGACACTTCAACGGTCAAGACCAGCATAGGCCTGATGACCGAGGGGTTGAAGGGTTTGGAAACGAGCCTTGCACGCGATGAAGTGATCAAAGACCTCGTGGGCTGGCATGCCATGGAGCATTTTGAGATCGCCTGTTATCGCGCGATCATCGCCGCAGCCGAATCCGCCGGGCTTTCGGACGTGACGGATGCCTGTGAGCAAATCATTTTTGATGAGGAGCAAATGGCCGAGATTATCAGCGACTCGTTGCCGCGTATGGTGCAAAACTATTTGATTACGGAAAAAGTCTCCAAAGCCGCGTAAGAAATGCGGCCCTGGGCTTTAATTTCGCGGGGGGGGTGTCGCCAGCGCCGGAGGTCAAGCCCGCGCACCGAATTTTTTGGCGTATTTTCCGAGAAGATCGGCCTCGAGGTTCACAACGTCACCGGCTGATTTTTCACGCAAAGCGGTTACCGCCAACGTGTGCGGAATGATCCAGACGCGAAAACTGCTTTTCCGCACGTTCATCGCCGTGAGGCTGATGCCGTCGAGGGCAATCGAGCCTTTCTCGATCATGTAACGCATTACATTTTCAGGCGCGCGGATGTCCAGGACGTGGTCCGCGCCGGATTTTTCCCAGCGAACGATCCTGCCGATGCCGTCCACGTGGCCGGAGACAAAATGCCCGCCGAACTCGCCGCCGGCGCGCAAGGGGCGTTCCAAGTTCACGGTTGAATGGATCTTCAGAAATTGAAAACTGGTCCGGTTCCAGGTTTCGTTCAACAAATCAAACCGTACCCGCTTGAATTTTCCGCGACCGGAGATTTTAGCCGCAGTGAGGCAGCAACCATTGACTGCGAGGCTACCGCCGATTTTGAGGCCTTGCGCCGAACGTTGGGCGCGAATGGTCAGGAGAATCGAGTCTTTACCGCGCTCGATTTTCTCCACCGTGCCCGTTTCCTGGACAATGCCTGTGAACATTTTGAGAGTTTAGCGATGGCGTTGAAGACCGTCGAGGGGCGTGTCAAGTATGCGGGCGGTCATTAACAAATCCTCACCGACTTTTTCCCATTCCACCTGGCGCAGTTGAAGGGCTTCATCCAGAGTTTTGACTCCCTCGCCGGCCACGGCTTTAGGGGAGTGGCTGCCGCCAAGAACTTTTGGCGCGTAAAAGAATGCCACCCGGTGCGCGAAACCGCCAAACAAAAACGACGCATTCACTTCGCCGCCGCCTTCGACCAGAAGGTTCGTCACATTTTCCGAGCCGAGTTTGCGCAACAGCCAGCGCAAATCAATCCCGGCCCCGGCCACAGGCGCAGGCAGGACGCGCACGGCTCTTTTCAACGCGGCCGCGCGTTTTGGAGGCGCGTTTTTACCGACAACAACAGTCGTCAAAGCCGCGAATTCATCTTTGACAACTTTAGCCTCCAGTGGCGTCCGGGCCAGGGAATCCAGCACAATCCTGCGCAGCCCCTTTGGTGGTGAATTTCCCACCGGTCGAAAGGTCAGCGCCGGATTGTCCGCCAGAATGGTGTTCACGCCGACGAGGATGGCGTCCGCGCCCTGGCGCCATTTCATGGCAAGCGCGCGCGCTTTTTCGCCGGTAATCCATTTTGATTCGCCGCCGTCCGCGGCAATCTTTCCATCCAGCGTCATTGCCGCTTTAACGGTCACGAAGGGCGTGCGGTGGACAATCCAATGATTGAAGGTCTCATTGAGATTCGCGCATTCGCCGCCTAGAATTCCGTGGACGACCGAAATTCCCGCCGCGCGCAAAATCTTGAAGCCTTTCCCACTGTGTTTTGGATTTGGGTCAGTGGCGCCGATGACAACTCGCCGGATTCCCGCCGAGACAATGGCATCGGTACAGGGGGGGGTACGACCGCGGGTGCTGCACGGTTCCAGCGTCACGTAAAGCGTCGCGCCAGACGCAGTGTGCCCGCGTCTGGCTGCTTCACGGAGCGCCTCAATTTCCGCGTGGGGCAACCCGGCGCGCCGATGCCAGCCGCGACCGATGATTTTCCCGTCCCGCACCAGCACCGCGCCTACTATCGGATTTGGCGACGTGGCCCCGAAGCCTTTTCGGGCGAGCCGCAACGCCAGCCGCATATAGTCAACGTCGGACATTGCCTCATGGTAGCGGTCGGCGGGGTTCACGCCAAAATCAAAACGCACGTAAGCCGGCGGCTTGCCTGATGAGCATTACTCTACCTCCTCTTTGACCGCGGGCTGGGGGGAGGCTCCACGATTTCGAAATCGCGTATTGGAACCATGAACCGATTCGGGGTTTGCGGCCGCGTAAACGTGGAACTCCAAACGCCGAGTTCATGGAGCGCGATTTTGATCTTGATCGTCCTCGAAATGATTGGACGGTCATTGGCGGTCAATGCGCCTGGAGTTCCGGCGTGAAGTCAATGCCGCGATAGGCAATCCTGTCGCTGGGGGACTGTGCCAGGGTTGTGACCGTCGCCATGGCGTTGGTATCCACAATCTGCACCACGCGATTGGAATTCACGCAGCCGTTATAGCCCTCGGTTGTCGTGGCGTAAATGACGGGGGCGGCGCCGCTGAAATCCACCGCCAGGCCGAAACATCCGTTTTCGTGATTGTCGGCGGTGGAGATGTTCTGCGGGATGGAAAAATTGCAGGCGAATTGCCATGAACCATTCGTCTTTACATATTTTTCAACACCCATGTCGGTGTCGGCCATGTAGGCGATGGTGCCTTGCGGGTTCATATCGAATCCGGCGATTTTAGTGTAAGGACTCGTGGCAGCGACCACGAGCGCGAGAGATGAGGTGGGGGCCTTCGGCAGGGGCGCGGGATTTCCGTCAGTATCCTGGAAGGAATAGATTCCGGCGTTGAGATTGGCGGCCGCGGCGTCCTCATCGTTGAGCGTGACGTAAAGGACATGATTGATGATTTTTGCATCGCGCGAATCAGGCGCCCCGTTAAAGATCACCAGGCCACTGGGCGGGCCGGCGTTGAAATAGGCCGTCCCAAACGCATTGCCGCAACTCCAGAAATTGTTTGAGCCATCGGTCGCCGCACCGCGGGGATTCATTTTTACGTCGGCACTGTGCTTTTCATAAACGATGGTTTGCTCGTGGCCGGCGGCATCCACGGTGCCAAAAACGCGTTCGATGTCCAACAACGAGGGTGTGCCGGGAACCTGAAGGAGGTTCACCCCGCCGTAACCGGCGAACGCCAGCAGGTGTTTGTCATCCGACCGGCTTAACATGCCCTCCGTAGCCGCGTGGCCATTGATAAAAATTGTCTGAGGACCGTTGGTGGGAACGCGGAGGGTGAAGGTGGGCGACGGATTGAAAGCGCCGGGCAAAAATTCATCAATAAACAAAGGCGACTGTTTTTGGTGCAAACTGACCATGCGGTCACCGGCGCGCATGACGGCCAGACGTCCCGGTTGGAAGGACGGCACCCCCTGGGCTTGGGCGGCCGCTCCTGCCAGCGCGAGCGCGGCGATCGTTAAAATCATATTTTTCATTCGACCCTGGGTTTGGATGCAGCGTCAGGACTACGCTGATTTGCGATGGCCTGACGGTTTTGTCATTAAGATTTAACCGTGTTACGAACTTATGTCAAAAACGCGACGATATGGTGACGTTTCGATTGGGGAAGCCCATATTTAGCTTGCAAGAGTCCTCAAAACGGCGTCTACTCAGGAAGTAGCCACTCAGAATGTCAGCAGTAAAAATTTATGGCTGAATTCAAATTTTCCTGCCCGCAATGTGGGCAGCATATTCAGTGCGACGTTGGTTATGCCGGCATGCAAATCAACTGTCCGGCCTGCAAACAAGCCATCATCGTTCCACAAGCGCCCCCGATGGCCACGCCGCCGCCAATACCGCGGACACCGCCGTCGCCGCCACCGCTGCCGCCGAGACCGGGTATGCCGCCCGCGCCGGCCGCCCCACGGCTTGACGCCCACGGCGCCATGGTTCCGGCGCCCGGCCAGTCGCATGCCATGCGAAACGCTTTGATTGGGATTTGCGCGGTCATTGTTCTGGTCGGGGTGGGTGCGGGCGGCTGGTTGGGCTATTCGAAATACCAGTCGAGCCAGACGTTGAAAATGGGAAATCCCGGCGCGCGCGTGGCGACCCCCACGGCGGACGCGGCGGTCCAGGCGCTAAGCATATTGAGCAAGGTGCATTCGGCTTATACAAATGTGAGCACGGTCAAGGAGGAAGTAACGGTCACATTGTTTCTGAATTTGTCGAACCTCACGGTTGCCGATCTGAATCCGAACGCGCCTGCCGACGCGAAAAACGCCAGGCGTCATCCACCGGGCATGCCCAGAGTGATCACAAACACAACGGACCTTTTGGTCAGGGGAGGGAAATCCAATTTTTTTTATTTTGCCGGAGACGCGGTTTCAAAGGTTGACCGGCGAGCGATAACCAACACCTTTGCCTTTTGGTCGTCGGACCAGGGCCGGTTCATGTTTAACGATATCCACCAACCGCGAGTTCCTGCGACTTACATGCAGTTACCGGATGTCAATCCGGCCAACGACCCGTCGCAGCAGTTCAAGAACATGCAACATTTGTTTGACGACCCGGCAAACCTGACGAAGGTCATAAAAGATTTGGGACAGACCGACGATGAACCGGTCAACGGGCAGGATTGTTACACACTGACGGCAAAAGTGTTTGGGCAAAAGGTTAAAATCTGGGTGGACAAATCAAGTTACCTGATTTCGCAATGGCAAATCACGCTGGGCGGCGTCGTGAGCGATGCGGACATTGACGATGCTTTCTCCCTGATCGCCGCCTACTACACCAACGCGCCGACGGCGCAATTGGAAATGATTAAAACGCAGACGAAGAAAATGACGCCAGTGCTGGCAAAAATCCGGGGCACGATTACGTCCACCGCCGAAAGTATCGAAGTCAATCCCGCACTGGTGGCCGCTGATTTTTATTA
>JASHVW010000295.1 GCA_030044395.1 Verrucomicrobiia bacterium | reverse complement strand
GCGAGAAATTTTCCGGCGGCCTGCAGCCGGGAATGGACATGTAATTTTTGGTAAATGTTCCGGAGATGCCATTTCACACCTTCCATGCTGATCGAGCATCGTTCGGCAATGGTTTTGTTGTTTAAACCCAGGGTCACCAATTGAAGGACTTCCCGTTCGCGGCTGGAGAGATTTTCTATTTCCTGGGTGATCACGGTCTGATTTTTGAACTGGGCGATCACTTTTCGCGCGATTTCCGGAGTCATGGGAACACCGCCTTCATAAATATCCCGGATCGAGTCAATGACCTGTTCCGGTGGAGAACGCTTGAGCAAGTAACCGGAAGCGCCCGATTGCAGGGCTTCGAAAATTCGTGTCTGGTCGGCATAAACGGTGACAACCAGTATTTGCACCGAAGGCATGGATTCCTTGATACGCGCGGCGCATTCGATGCCTGATTTATCAGGCAATTGGATGTCCATGAGAACGACATCGGGCGCAAATCTGGGGATCAAGCGAAGGGCTTCCTTCGCCGTTTCACAGGCACAAACGCATTCCATTCCCGGGGTCTGCCCGATGAGCGTTGCAAAACCTTCGCGCGTGGTTTTGTTGTCTTCAACAATGGCGACTTTGATCATAGCTTTGAATCCAGGGGCAGCCGCAGTTTCACGAGGGTTCCTTTGCCTCCATTACTTTCAACAAGGCAGGCGCCATTCAAAGCTTTCATGCGTCCATGCATGCTCTCCAGCCCATCCTGGCCTTGAACGGCCGTCGTTGAATAAAATCCACGGCCATTATCAGCCACCGTCACGACAAGATTATTGCCTTCAATCTGGATCCGGAGCCACACCTCCGTGGCGTTTGCGTGGCGGACCACGTTATTGAGCGCTTCCTTAAACGCGAGGAACATTTCATGGCGTGATTTTGAGTCAAGGGGTTGGTCAGGCAAATTATCGGATATATCCAGGGCACAAGTGACCGCGGCCTGCTCCAGGAAATTCGTTGCATAAAAGGAAAAATAGCTGGCCAGGGAGGCAATCGGATCATTCTGCGGATTGATCGCCCAGACGATTTCGTCCAGTGATGAAACCAGGTTTTTAGACACGTTGGCAATTTTGTTCAAGTAATCGTTCCTGTCATTTGCGGAAGCGACGGGGCGGCTGGCAAGGCATCCCAACACATTTACCTCGGTTAATCCCGCCCCGAGGTCGTCGTGGAGATCACGGGCGATGCGAGCCCGTTCGCTTTCAATCATTCGTTGCTTTTCGGCCCGTTCACGTTCGGAGATTTGCAATTCCAATTCGCGAGTACGTTCCAAAACACGGCGGTGAAGAGTTTTTATCCAAAACAAGGACAGAACCAGAATGCCGGTCAACACACCGACAAAGGCCAGCAAGCGTGTGATCGTCCACCAGGAAGGACGGGCCAATAAGACAATGGAGGACGGCGAATCAATCAGCAGGTGAAATGAATTTATCGGTTGCCCGAGCAGCCGGTTGCCGCCTTCGCCCACATAAACGCCGTCGAGGAGTAGCCTGCTGCCAATCGGTGGCCTGGTTTCCAGTTGATTTGTTTCATCAATAAAGGCTGAAAACCGGTTGATTCCATGCTCCATTTCGAGAGTCGTGCCATTCGGTGTGACAATAAGCCCCGTCAAAATTCCGCTGACTCGGACCAGAGTCGAGTCGTAATCAGGGTCAACGACATTATCGGAAACAATCCGGTGGACGGGTGGCAGCGATTGATGTCCCGTCCGGCGAATCAAGGCTTCCTGGATCACGGGGGAAGTGGCGCTCAGATCAGGGAAACCGACCACCTCGACCAAATCCCCATTTTGAACATCAACCGTTTGCTCGGGATTGACCTTTACTCCCCGTTGGTCGGTCATGATATAAACGCCGGCATTTCCGGCGTGGACGACCTGTCCGGATATTTTGACACGCTCCAAGGCGCTAGCCTGGGGGTTAAAGCGCAGCAGTTCATCCAGAGACTTTGTTCGCATCGCAAAAGGGTCCGCAGGCGCCTGCTGAAGGATGCCGAACAAATATTGATCAAGATAAATGGCGCCGACCTGCAACTGTCGCGTTTGCGAGTTCCAGCCGTTGAACAGACAACCGCGCAACGTGACCAGCGCATTTTTATAATCCGGCGGCAATTGCGGCCCCATGGCGTTTAAAAACACATTGATTGTGCCGTCGCTTGTCAGCAAGGTGATCCGATTGGTTTCCACGGAGCAAATGACTCCCTCGATTTCCACATATTGGGCGTGCAAACTTCCATTCAGCAACTGATCGAGATCGGGCCTTTTAGGTTCGGGGAAAGACCCCGGCCCCATGTCGTTAAAGCCTGAGGCAATGATATACGGGCAAAAATCCCCGGCAGCGGTAATCCCTTCGACTTCGCAATAATCGCCAATGCGAACATCCGGCCTTGCGGTAAAGGTCACATCAATTCCCCTCGTTGAATCCTGAAGAATCAGGGCGTCGGAGCGTCCATAGATGCTCGTTATTGTTCCTCGTAATCTAACGGGATAACCGAGAGCGAGCTGTGACCGGCTTAATTGTTCAGCTTCTTCAACTGTCGTCAAAACCGGGAGATCGTTTTGGTCGGGAGTACTTTCGCCGACAGGCCGCAAGAGGCTATAATTGAAAATGCGGTTTGTGCCGGCACTTTCCAATCGTCCCAAGACCTCCACCGTCTGACCGATGGCGCAATTTGTCGCGTTACCTTCCAGATTCAGTTCATCCGAACCATCCGCCAGCAAAGCCGGCCCGCCTTTTTCATCCGTTTTTTCAATCCAGCCCCGCAAATGAGCAATCTGGCTTGCATCCTCAGGATGATTCGATTCAATCAAATCGCGAAAGCGGATGATTGGGTAAACCGACCAGAGGTCCGAAGTAATATAGCGCAGGTCAATATCGTCCAGATTCTGCACATAAAACTCGCCGTCGAACAGGTTTCCCCCCGTGTCATAGATTGCGTGAGCAACTCCAACTGCATGAATCTGGTCTTTCGGCGCGAAGGTAAAAGGGCAATCCGGCTGATTTGCCAGAATCAGACGCATATGGCCGCCGGCGGTTTGAATTTCCATTTCTGATGTATATTTGGATTTGCCTACAAAGCTGATGACCCCGTCAATCTGCGACCAGCGGTACCCGTCGTTTTGAGAGGGAATGGGTTCCCGCCCGTTTGCCGATGGAGGCGGCAAAGCCCCTTGATTCAGAACGCTGACTTGAAGGGTCGGCTTGTCAATAAACAAACGGCTGCCGTCGTCTGAAACCGAATAAAACGTGTAAAGGCCGCTCTTTTCAACCTTTAAATAACCGTCAAATTGGATGCAGACGTGCTCGTCGCGCGTCCTTACATTGATGTCAAAATTTTCGATGACTCCGGTTTTAATGGGGCGCAGATGATCATAACTTGGGAGGCGGGTCCAATCCTGCAGCGTTCCTTCATAACAGCGATACTCCAATCCATTGACATAGTTGGTTGCATCTGATTGGGGACTGGAGCCTTGGTGGAACAAAGCCGAATCTGGAATTGGTTGTCGTTTGAAGCCAGGTCCTTTATAGCTTACGTCCAGGACATAATCGAATGTGTTGTTAAACCATGCCACCTGAATAGGATGCAAACCCTCCGCAAGGTACACGGCGCCGGATTTTTCGGAAGCCGTGTGCAGGCCGTCATTATCCACCACGGGAATATCGGCCAGCATCATGGCGTCCGACGTCCGCAAGGCGAGACATTCGCCATCCAAACGCACTTGCCGGCCTGCGGTTGGGATGGCACATGGCAAATCCAATTCCAACTGTTCGGTGCCGGAATTGTCATGGAGGATCAGCCGGCCGCTTTCCGAATCGCCCCACCAAACGGTACAGACCATGTGCAAGGAACAAAAGGCGCCCTGGCCTTCTTGCGCCAAATTTGCCAACTGAAACAAATTTGTCGCCTGTTGAAACGATTCCGGCGGTAAAACTTGACAGTCCGTTCTTGAGAGAGGCGAAAGCCCGAATAAAACGATTAAAAAATAGCTCTTTGAAATTTTCACACAGCAAATCGCCCAGCATCGTTAAGAGGGGCTTATGGACCGTAAAAAGTCGTGTCTTGGCCACTGTAGTCGGAAGCTGTAACAGTCGCAAGCAGGAATGCAAAAACTCCCCTTTCGGGTAGCTATCCAATTCAAGCGGCTGTGATAGGTTCGTTCGGTTCACCCGACACAATAACCTAAATTGATATTATATGAAAAAACCCCGGAGGATCTTCCTTCTGATTGGCTTGGCGCTGTGCGCAACCATTTCGGCTTATGCCCAAAGCACCTATGTGACATTCAGCGTGGATATGGCCACGAATATCGCCCTTGGCACCTTCAACACAAGCACACAACGCGTGGAAGTTCAGGGCAATTTCGAGGGATGGTCGAGCGGTGACACGCTGGTTCAAGAAGGGTCCAGTGGCATTTTCACCAATACGTTTGACGTTTCGGACTCAAGCATGATCGAAGGGACAACCAATGGACAGATTCAATATAAATTTGTCATCCAGCCCGGCAGCAGTTATGAAAGCACGTACAGTGGCGCCAACCGCTCCGCCTTGATTCCGATAAATCCCTCCCCCGCCAGTTTTGTGCTGCCCACGCCATTTTTCGACGATGATGGAGCGCCGGTGACCAATCTTGTGACGTTCAATGTGGACATGCAAGAGCAATACATTTTGGGGACTTTTCCCGCAAACGGTTACGTGACTATCCCGGGCAACTTTAACGACTGGGACTCCGGTCTCGATGAATTGACCAACGATGTTTCCAATACGAACATTTGGTATGGGACCTTTCCGCTCATTGTCTCTCCCAATGCGGCCGTAGCCTTTAAATATTACGGAAACCCCACACCGACGTGGGAGGAACCGTCCGCGGTGAATCTGGACAGCGGAGGAAACAGATTTTTTGCCGCCACGAACGAAACGCTGCCGCTGGTGTATTATTCCGATGAGGCGCCTGCGCCGAACTGCGCGCTTACCCTCGGGGTGGATATGTCTGTCGTAGCTGCGGAAGACCCGTATTTTGAGTCCTCGACAGTCGTGCTTTATGGCAGTTTTAACGGCTGGAATACAGCGGTGCCGT
>JASHVW010000025.1 GCA_030044395.1 Verrucomicrobiia bacterium | reverse complement strand
GGCCTTTCCTTTGTCCTTGGTTTTTGGCATGACCATAATTAACAAGTGCGCCCGCGAACGCCAAACAAACTTTTTTGGCGCATGAATTTCAGGGGCCGCCCCCCTGAATTCGCGAAGCGCCTGGACCGCGTGCGATTGACCGCCGGCCTCACATATGCGCGATGATATTGTCGCCGAACGCTGAACATTTGATTTCCGTCGCGCCTTCCATCAGGCGGGCGAAATAGTAGGTCACGCGCTTGGAGCCAATCGCGCCGTTCAGGCCCTTCAAAACCAGGTCCGCCGCCGTCGTCCAACCCATGTAGCGCAACATCATCTCGCCGGACAATACGACCGAGCCCGGGTTCACAACGTCTTTGTTCGCGTATTTGGGCGCGGTCCCGTGCGTCGCTTCGAAAATGGCATGGCCCGAAACGTAATTGATGTTGCCGCCGGGGGCGATGCCAATGCCGCCGACCTGCGCGGCAAGCGCGTCGCTCAAATAATCGCCGTTTAGATTCAGCGTGGCGATGACGTCAAAATCCGTCGGGCGCGTGAGTACCTGCTGGAGCGTGATGTCGGCGATGGCGTCTTTGATGACAATGCCGGCGCCTGGCTTGCCCTCGGGAATTTTGCACCAAGGCCCCCCGTCAAGCTCCTCCGCGCCATACCGTTCCTTCGCGATTTTATAGCCCCAATCCCGAAACGCACCCTCGGTGAATTTCATGATGTTGCCCTTGTGGACAATTGTTACGCTCTTTCGGCGGTTCGTGATGGCGTATAGGATGGCGGCATGAATCAGCCGGATGGTTCCCAGATAGCTGACAGGTTTGATGCCAATGCCCACGTCCACCGCCGCCGGGCGCGCCGGTGCGCCGAGCGCCTCCAACTCCTTGAGCCATTGCGCGGCCGCTTCCTTGGTGCCGAAACGAACCTTTTTAAACTCCTTCGGAAAATTTTGGGCCAGAAAATCCAGGATCTTCTGGCTCTCCGGCGTGCCGCCCGCGTATTCAATCCCCGCGTAGATGTCCTCCGTGTTTTCGCGGAAGATGACCATGTTCACCTTTTCAGGATGCTTCACCGGTGACGGGACGCCCGTAAAATACTGGACCGGGCGCAGACAAACATAAAGGTCGAGCATCTGGCGCAACGCCACGTTGAGCGACCGGATGCCGCCGCCAACCGGCGTGGTCAGTGGACCTTTGATGCCCACCAGGAATTCCTTGAATGCCTCCACCGTGTCATCCGGCAGCCAGTTATCGAACTTGTTTTTCGCGGTCTCGCCGGCAAAAACCTCGAACCAGGATATTTTCTTTTTGCCGCCGTAGGCCTTTGCCACTGCGGCGTCCATCACGCGCACACTCGCGGCCCAGATGTCCGGACCGGTGCCGTCTCCGCGGATGAACGGGACAATCGGCTGGTCCGGCACCGTGAGCTTGCCGTTGGTAATGGAAATTTTTCCGCCAGCAGGCGGTGTAACGTTTTGATAGGCCATATTCTATGTCTTTTTCGCAGTTGGTTTTTGTGCTCGTTTCCAGTTAATTTCAACCCTGTTTTCAGTTCATTTAAGCGTATTTTTGACGCGGTGTGTCATTTCAACTTCAGAAGAAAATGCCAAAAGCTTCGGAAATCAATCATAAATGTCGCCTCATCAAATACGCCCTGAACTTTTCGTAGTCAGCGTCCATCTGGTCAAAATCCTCCGGCAATTTTAACGCGGCTTCCATTACTGCGGGAATGTCCGGCGACCAACCCATCATTTTTTCAATTTCTTCCGGAAATTTCGCGGGGTTGGCAGTCTCCAAAACGACCGCCGGCAAACCGTTCAACGTTTCGGTTTGCTCCCAGTCTTCAAATCCGCGCCACGCCACCGCCCCATGCGGTTCCAACAACAGTTGGTGCTTGTCCCAAACTGCCTTGATCGTCGCGCGGGTACGCTCGTCCGAAATCGAGCTGGAAAACAGATCGCGCCGCATCGCGGCCAGGTCGGGCATTCGATGGATGTTTCCAGTCTCGTCCATCTGCCCGCCATAAACCGCCACCAGCCGCGAAAGATTGCTGGGATGGCCAACGTTCATGGCGTTGGAAACCGAGTTGCGCGACGGTGATATTTTCTGGTAACTGCCGCTGGCGAGAAATTTGGGAAAAGCGTCGTTTTCGTTCACCGGCACAATAATTTTCCGGACCGGCAATCCCATCTCGCGCGCGACAATCCCCCCCATCATGTCGCCAAAATTGCCGCTGGGGACGGAAAAAACCATCGCCTCGCCCGCCCGGGCCAGACGCGATGCGGCGTAAAAATAATAAACACTTTGCGGCAGCAACCGGCCAATGTTGATGGAATTCGCGGATGACAGCGGGATATGCTTCAGCGCCGGGTCGGCAAAAGCGCATTTCACCATCGCCTGGCAGTCGTCGAATTTTCCGTCAATGGCCACGGTGCGGATGTTCTCGCGCAGCGTCGTCATCAGTTTGCGTTGCGAGAGGCTGACTTCCGCAATTGGAAAGAGGACAATGACACGGATGCCTGGGACGTTATGAAAGGCGTGCGCCACCGCCGCGCCAGTGTCCCCGCTGGTAGCCGTGAGAATGGTGATTTCGCGCTTTTCGTCGCGCAAAAATTTGCCCATCAGCCGCGCCATGAATTGCGCCGCAAAATCCTTGAATGAGGCCGTCGGCCCCTGGTCCAGCCGCATCACGCTAACGCGCCCATAAACTTTCTCCAACGGGACCGGGATATGATACGCCTCGCGGCAAATGCCGGCCAAATCATGGTCGGAAATGATTCCGTCCGTGAAATGGGCCAGCACACGAAAGGCAATTTCATGATAGGGCAGTTGCGCAAAGGCGGCGATTTCGTCAGGCGAAAGTCTGGGAAACGTTTCCGGGAAATAAAGTCCGCCGTCGGGCGCGATGCCGTGCAGGAACGCATCCCGCAAGTTGACCGCGGGTGATTTTCCGTTCGTGCTGCGAAAAAGAAGGACCATTTTACTCAAAATTTTCCACACGCAGCATCACGGGCTTGCCTTTGACAACAGGAAGTCTGCCGATCTTTTTCAACGCCTGGTGGACCGCGCCGTTCGACGCGTAATGCAGCATAAAAATCAATGGCACCCTCGCCCCTTCGTGGCCTTCCGGCTGGATCACGGAGGAAATGCCAATGTCGGATTGCCCGAAGATTGTCGCAATTTTGGCAAGCACGCCCGGTTTGTCCACGACGTTGAGCCGGACGAAATACTGCGAAATAACCTCCTCAATCGGCGCCACCGCGCCCTTGCACTCGTGCGGGACAAACGGGGGCACCCGGCTGGGCGTGCCGAGTTTCAAATCCAACGCCGCGTCGGCCAAATCGCTCAACACCGCGCTGGCCGTCGCATCCTTCCCGGCGCCGCGGCCATAGAATAACGTGTCGCCAACGACATCACCGCGGACAAATACGGCGTTGAATACATGGCTCACGCTGGCCAACACGTGCGTGTCCGGGATGAGCGTGGGAAAAACCGACGCCTGCACCCGGCAGCCGCTCTCGAGTTTTTTGACGGTACCGAGCAATTTGATCGTGTAACCCAGCTTGCTGGCAAACTGGATATCGAGCACGCTGATATGCCGGATGCCTTCAACGTAAATCTTTTCGGGGCGCACCCAAAACCCGTGCGCCAGTGAAGCCAGGATGCCGATTTTGTGCTGGGAATCCCATCCGTCAATGTCCAGGTCCGGCGGCGTCTCGGCGTAACCCTGTTTCTGCGCATCAGTCAGCACGTCCGAAAAATCCGCCCCTTCCAGCTTCATCCGCGTCAGGATGTAATTGCAGGTTCCATTGACGATGCCGTAGAGTGCCTGGATGCGATTGCCGACGAAACCTTCGCGCAGCGATTTGATGATTGGAATGCCTCCGCAAACGCTGGCTTCGTAATATAAATTTGCCCCGCATTTTTTTGCGGCAGCAAAAAGCTCCTCGCCGTGCTTGGACAACAATGCCTTGTTTGCCGTGATGACCGGTTTGCCAAGTTTAAACGCGGACAGGATAATTTCCGCGGCTAAAGTGGTTCCGCCGATGAGTTCGGCGACAACATGGACTTGCGGATCATTGACGACTTCGCGCCAATCGGTTGTCATCATCGAGCGGGGAATTTCGTAGGGCCGCGGTTCATCGAATGCCTTTACCGCGACCTTGCGGATGGCGACGTTGACGCCGATGCGCGAAGAAAGGAGGCCGCCGTTGTGCTGGAGCGCGTGATACACGCCGCTGCCCACGGTGCCGCCGCCAATCATGCCAAGGTTCACCTGCTGCATAGGAGCGCATAGCCTGCCCCGAAAACGGCGGATGGACAATTTTATTTTCATTGGCGAAAGCTGGATTGAGATTAAGATTGGGAGAGACAGACAAAAAAGGCTGATGCATAACGAGCAATTAACCATTGAATACGAATTCAAGCTCCATGATGGCAGGACGAAGCAGTTTTTCGTGCGCCTGCAAAAACCTTCGCTGCACTTCGTCCCCGAACACACGACGATGGCCCGCCATTGGACAAAATTGACGCACCATCAATGCCCCAACTGCCCGCTTTCGCCGGAGGCGCATCACGACTGCCCGATTGCCTTGAACCTCGTGGATGTCATCGAGTCGTTCAAGGACTCGCTGTCCATCGAGGAGGCGGAGATCACCATCCGCAGCGAGTCACGTGAATATCACAAGCGTTCGACCGTGCAATACGGAATCGGCTCGCTCATGGGCCTGTATATGGTCACCAGCGGCTGCCCCATCATGGACAAATTGCGTCCGATGGTTTATACGCACCTGCCGTTTTCGTCGCTGGAAGAAACCCTTTATCGCGCCGCGTCCATGTATTTATTCGCGCAATACTTCCGCGCGCGCGACGGCAAAACGCCCGACTGGAAACTGGAGGATTTTGCAAAGATCTATGAATCCATTGCCACCGTAAATCAAAGTTTCAGCAAGCGCCTCTTGAGCATCAATCCGCGCGACGCCAGCCTGAATGCGTTGGTGGGGCTGGATTGTTTCGCGTCCGCCGCTGCATTTTCGACCATCGAAGAGAACCTGCAGGAATTTGAACCGTTGTTCGAAGCATATGTGCAGGAGGGCGATGCGATGCGTCTGTCTCCCCCGGCATCACCATAGGATTTGTTATCTATTGATCACAGGCCGTGGCATAATCTTCAGGACTGTTTACAATTGTTATGGAATCACTGCCTGCTGTCCTTCTCAAGCCGGGTGAAGCTGACCGCATCGTCGCCGGGCATCCCTGGGTCTATGCCAACGAAATCCAGCGCCTCACCCAACA
>JASHVW010000294.1 GCA_030044395.1 Verrucomicrobiia bacterium | reverse complement strand
GTGTTCCTGCGCCTCGCACGGCCCCCAAGCCCAGGCCATCACAAGCATAACTAGGATGAAAATCCCGGGCCATATTGCGGCGGCGCGTTTCATCAGTCGGAATTTTCCTTTGTGTGCGTCTCCCTCAGCAACCGCACCAGATATTTCTTCCAAAGCACAGCCTTGGTGTGGCTGCCATGCCCCACGGTCTGGTCGCTATAGGGAATGACAATCGCCTTGCCATGCTTGACACGCTTGATTTCACGCTCAAGGACTCCCAATTCGGGCGGATTGATCAAATCATCGGCCGAATTGATGGCCACCAACGGCACTTTGATTTTTTCCAGGTCCGGTCCAGGATCGTAATCCTCCGAGGCGGCAAACGCATACATCACGTCGTTGGCGTCAAGGTTGGTCATCTCGCGCGCCACGTAACGGTCCAGGACTTCATCGCTTCGCTTGAGCGTGGGCATTTCCTCCATGCGCAATACCGGATTGCTCCCCATGAAATAAAGCATCTCCGCGGCGATGCGCAGACCGGATGGCTGGACCTGATAATCACCGCCAAGCCAGTCAGGCGAATCGCGGATGCCGTCTATGATGACGCGCCGCCAGATGCGATTGCGGCCCGAGATCTGCATGGGCAGGCTGCCCAGCGGCATGAGCGCGTCCATGAAATCCGGGTGGATCTCGCCCCAAAGCCACGCATGCATCCCACCCATCGAAGTGCCCATGATCAGCCGCAGATGGTCCACCTTCAAACCTTCCGTAAGCAGGCGATACTGCGCTTCAATCATGTCGTGATAACCGTATTTGGGGAAACGCGCATGCAATCCATCACTCGGCTTGCTGGACTGGCCGTGGCCTAAATTATCGGGAATGATAAGATAATAACGGGACACATCCAGTGGTTGGCGTTTGCCATAAAGCTCATCGGCAAATTCAGGCAGCAGAAATTGCGCGCTGCTGCCGGTGGTGCCGTGGAGGATCAAGACCGCATTGCAGACCACACCATTGGCATCCCGCCGCGGCTCGCCCAATGTCAGATAATGCACGTGAATTTCGGGCATCATCTCACCGTCCTGAAAATGAAAATCGTGGATGATGTAATCTCCTGGAGTGGGCGCGGGATAGTTGGCCGCGCGCGCACCCACCGCCGCCACGGCCAGCATCAGGAGTGATATGCTGATTTTATTTCTCAATTAAAAAAGGCGGTTATCCCTTGACAACAGGTAATGGCCTTCCAGTGGTTGAAGGACAGCATTAATGACTAATTCAGCCCAAATCAAGCGGACAATTTTGTCCAGTTCCTGGGCGGAAATATCAGCAAAGCCTGAACGCCTCAACTTTTGCACAATTTGATATCTTAATCTCCGTTTCATAAATCAAATGTCTTGAGCGGATACTCGCCTTAAAAATTAGCGGGTTGGCGTCTTACGGCTGATGAGGTGTGTAACGCCAGTCCACGTGGCCTTCGTAAGCCATGGTTTCGCTGACGAGCGCGAACAGGTCCGGATCGTAAGCCTTCAATGCCTCGCGGCTCTTCACCGGAAAAGGGCTGGCGCTGAAATCGCCATTCGGTGTCGTGTCCTGAAACGGGGCGCCCTCCTGGCCCACGGCATCAAAATATGCCAGTACGCCTTCAGCCCAATACTCCACGCGATCCTGCACCGCGGGAGTGTTTCTCCACATCCCCTTGCCCATCGCCTCGGTATAGAGCTGCTGCAACTTTTGATCGAACTGGATGTCCAGCCGTTTGAGGCGCAACTCGTACTGTTGCACGTCACGACCTCGATTGTTCCAGTTCGGATCCACCGGACGGGTCCCGCATACATAATAAAGCGCCTTGGCCAGCTCACGGATCGCCAGACACGGGCCGACATTATCATCATCCGGGTTTCCCATCACATTTGCCTCCGGAACCACCAGCAGTTTCGTCTCGGGCGTGTAATCCAGAAAACGAATTGTCAGGTCCACGTTGCTGTCCGATACGTTCTTCAATTCCGGAAGGTCGGCCAGCTTTTCATTGGGTCCCAGCACCGCCATCTTGACCCCGTCGTCAATCAGCGCCTTGAGTATGTCGTGCCGGTAGGCAAACATCTTACAGACGGTGGCGTTGGCCTGGAGCAGGGCCGCGTCGCTGGCCTCGCGCCCGAGGATGGGAAACCCGTCCGCCCAGGTGAATTTTGTATAATAGGGATTGATTTTCAGTTCGGGCGGCGGCGGGCCGACATTCGGGAGCGTTTGCAGCCAGTGATACCGCCAGTCCTGCTCCGGGCTGAGATTGAACGTGGTCTTGATCAATTCATAAACTTCCGGGTCATAAATCTTGAGCTGTTCCCTTCGCGCCACCGGGCCGTGGTTCCAGTTGTTCGCGCGCCCGCAATCAAAATAGCACTGGCACGTTTCGGCCCAATACTCCGCCTCGTTCGAGGCGGCGTAAGTGTTCTTCCACAGTCCCTTGCTCATGGCATCGTGGTAGGTCTTCAGCAACCGCCGATGCCAGGCCGGGTCCATTCGACGCAACGCCGCGTCTATCGTGTGGCAAAATTCGTGAACGGCGATGCACTCGCGGTCATAGCGGTCGTTGGGCAGGCACAACAGATTCTCTTCGCCAAAACTCGTCACGTCGAATCCTCCCGTGCCCCGGACACGCTCGTTGAGGTAGGCCGGATTGGGGGCATGGCGATATTCGGGCATATCGGTGTATCGCTGGTCTTTTCCAATGATGATGAGCCGCGTGCCACCTGTGGCCATCGTCCGCAGAATGTCGGGCCGGCCAGCCAGCATGTGGGTGACGATATAGTAATCGCGTTGCAACGCCTCGTCGGAAACGTCGGCGGAAGCCGCCAGCGGGACGCCGTCAATCTCCATGTATTTCCCGTAAAATTGGCGGGCAGCCTCACGGTCGCGCGCCGGAAATCTCGCGAAGAACGATTCGGGCGGCGCCGTGATGGGCGGGTATGTCCCCGCATCGGATGGGGCTTGCCCCCGGCTATTCAGTGGCAGCAGGGCGAACACAAATAAAAAAATGAAATAGTTAACGAACTTTATTTTAAAAAATTTTTGCCGCGACATAAAACGACGTCCTTAATCGCCGCCGCTCAGCTCCACCCACGTGCCCCCGGATTTCTTCAGCGGAACGACAAACGCGCCGCGCTCCATCGCGAACGATTTGGATGGCCGAAACCCTCCCACCTGCGGCAGCTGCGCCGGTTGCTCGATCCGCAGGCGGGCCTCGGACACGAAGGGCGTCGCCGCCGAAAGCCGCACGCCGACACGCCGGGTCTTGGCATTGAAGTCCACTGCTTCGAACGTCCCGGCGTCAAGTGTCAGCCACAAGCCAAATGGGGCGAGATAAATTCTCCGGCGGAAGGAATCCAGCGGCTGCACCTCAATCCGGTCGCCGTGCGCGTTCACATTGCCGCCAAATGCCAGCCACCCGAATTCCGGATGGTCCACCACGTAAGTCGCCGTGTCCACCGCATGGCCGAAAAAGTTGGGGCCGTAATCTCCCGAATAAGCATCCCATCTCATCAGCCAGGGCGCCGAATGAAACGCCGCCGCCGCGAAACCATCCTGGTCAATGTTCGCGAGTGGCTGCATCGTGCCCGCGTATCCGACCCGCAGAAGGTAAAAATCATCCGGTGCCTGGCGATAGGCTGTCAGCACCGGAATGGCATTGATGCCCGAACCGTAATGGGAAATCTGCCGCTCCAATCGTCCGCCCGGCGCCGCCCCGTAATAAAAATCCCAATAGCGCCGCGCATCGCCGTTATAGCCCCAATTGGGGACGGCGGGCATGTAACCCAAAATGGAATCCAAAGTCACCTGCGCCTTGTCGTCGAAGCCAAAGTAATGGCACCAGGCATAGACCTCTTCCTGGCCGGTCGAATCCCATGCCATCTCGCTGCCAAAGGGGAAAGGTTCGCTGTGCCAGTGGTCGGCGCGTTCCTTCATCGCCGCTTCCAATTCGCCGGCCTGCTGGTCCCACCCTTCCCGTTTTAAATCCTCCAACAACATCAAAAATATGTCGCCTTCCATCAGCCCCATATCGAGATAGCCCACGTTGTAATCGCCGTCGCTGTTTCGGCCGGTAAGAAATTTAACCGTTTGATACGCCTGATCGAGATACCACTGCCAGGGATGATGGGTGACCAGCCCTGGATCGTTGCGCGCCAGGCGATACATCGCCCAATACGCCGCCACCACGTGCGGGTAGTTGTAGGCGCGGTCAATCCGCCAGGCGTCTCTCTTGTTCCAGCTTGTCCAGCCACCGTAATGGATTTCCGGATCGTAGTAATTTGGAAATTCGTTCGTGTCGTAATAAAATAAGCTCTTGCGCACGCCATATTTCAACGTTCCATTCGAGTATTGAATGCCGCCCCATAGCACGCCGTCCACAAATTGCTCGAACTTTTCCACTTGGTCCTGTTCCGGCTGCCCAAATTCCTTCATCGCCGCCGCCACCCAGGAACCGGAGCCGCCTTCGTCTTCCAGCCCGGCAATCCACGCGCGCCCGTCCTGGGTCACAATCCGGTTGTGCGCGCGGTCATAGGTCATGACCGAAGGGCTGCGCTGAAAGGGATCGCTGGCATCATCGAACCACTGTTTTGTGAATAAGAAATGCCCCAGGTCCGCGACCGCCTGCACTTCGGGTTTGATCACGTCATAGCCGATGGTCTGCACCAGGCCGTCCTCGTACGTAATCGTCAACCGCGCCCTCCCCCACTGCCGGCCGCGCAACGTGTAAGCTGTCCAACCATGAGCCGTTCCCGCGTTCGCCTCAATCGAAATGGCCCCCGCAGGTTCCGCCTCCATGGATTTCACTCCACCGGCATATTTCAAAAACAGCCGGGCATTGATGTCCATGGGCAGGATGTAACCGGGAACACCCACCGCCACCGGCCGTCCGTTTTCCGCCAGCGTCTTTTCGATCTCCTGAATTTCCGGGGCAACGAGAAACTTCAGGCCATAGGTCCGGCTGGCGCCGGGCGACAGCATTTCGCTTGTCGGCGGATTCCACGGCTGGGCATTCTTCCATTCGTTTTCGGCGTAAGCCAGGCTCAAAGGCATCCATTCATAAAAACCCTCAAATGTTTGGCTGCGCTGGGTGCGGTCGGCAAAAAGCCTCGTCGCGCGTGATAAAGCGTCCCACGGATTAAGGATGGGGTTGTAGGCTTCCAGCGGCGTATTGCCTTCAGGCACTACCACCAAAGCCGGCCCGTGGCCGTTCAGGCGCGTCACTTGAACATAGCCCGCATCCATGCAGATCGCCGGATCGGAAAAGGAGCAAGTCTCGTGAGCATCGGCCAACGACCGGCCCGTGATGAAATTGTTAAAGATCAGGGGAATGCCCAGCGAACCAATCTGCACCGGCTGCCCTGACTTGTTTTTAAGATCAAATTGCAAAACCAGCTTCCCGTCCTCCAGACACCAGGAACGCGTGATTTGCAGCGGACAATCCGGCGGCAGCGTTGGCGTCAAATCCGCCGCGGCGAGCACGTCGCCGGAAGCCGCCAACGCCGTCACCGGCTGGCGCTCGGCGGCGCTTGAATAACTCTCCCAGTCGCCGTCGCCCTGGCGAAGTCGCAAGGTCAGATCGCCGAGTTGGAAATAATGGTTCCCGGCGCGCCTTTCAAGTTGGTCGGCCGGGGTGAAGTCGAAGCCGCTCGCACCCACGGGCTGCAACGCAGCCACCGTTTGGGAATCTTTGACCAGCTGGAGATGAAAATCCGGCGTGTCAAACGCCATAAACCCATGCTCAATGCCGAGCGTGTCCCCGCCGCTGCCTGATTGCGCCTTCGCCACGTCTGCTGTCGTCGTCAGGAAACAGAACAAACCGCCAGTCAGGGGGGCGGCGATTCCGGATAAAAATTTGCTCATGCTCGGGCGCGATGTCGTTTATCTTGTCGTCTCAAAGCGGTGGGCCGTTTCCGTTCACGGAGTCCGCCGATTATTTGTCCGTTGAATGCGCAGTATAATTCCCGCTTACCCCCGGCACATGCTCGAAATCCACAAGTGGCTATCTGATTTCATCTTTTAACTCAAAAACAACTTGCGCGACAGCACAAAACACGCAATGTGTCAGCCGCATGGCCCAATCCAAAGTGCGCCGCATTCAGATCATTGATTCGCACACCGGCGGCGAGCCAACGCGTGTTGTGCTCTCCGGCGGCCCGGACCTTGGGTTGGGACCGTTCACCAGGCGACGCGAGCGGTTTCAGCGTGAATTCGATGCGTTTCGTTCGGCGATAGTCAACGAGCCGCGCGGCTCCGACGTGATGGTAGGAGCATTGCTCGTCGAGCCGGAGGACGACACCTGCGTGGCCGGCGTGATTTTTTTCAACAACGTCGGTTACCTCGGCATGTGCGGCCACGGCACCATTGGCCTTGTTGTCACCCTGGCGCATCTGGGCCGCATCCAACCCGGCGATCACCGCATCGAAACCCCCGCTGGCGTGGTCACCGCCACGTTGCATCCTTCCGGCGAAGTTTCGGTGGCCAACGTGCCCAGTTGGCGCAAAGCAAAAGCCGTCACAGTTCAAGTCCCCGGCGCGGGACCAGTCCAGGGCGACGTGGCCTGGGGCGGAAACTGGTTTTATCTCGTGGAAAATCATGGGCTGGAACTTGCCATGGCCAACGTTGAATCGTTGACGGATTTTACCTGGCGTGTCCGCCAGGCGGTCAACGCGCAGGAATTCCCCGAAGTGGATCACGTCGAACTGTTCGGCCCGCCGTCAACCCCTGGCGCCAGCGCCCGCAATTTTGTGCTGTGTCCCGGCAAGGCCTACGACCGTTCGCCCTGCGGCACGGGCACCAGCGCCAAGCTCGCTTGCCTGGCCGCCGACGGGAAATTGGTGGAAGGCGCCTCCTGGACGCAGGAAAGCATCATCGGCAGCGCCTTCACCGGCAAATTCCGATGGTTGGATCGGGCGATGGGAAAGATCGAACCGATCATCACCGGCACGGCTTCGGTGAATGCGGAGGCGACTCTGCTGCTGGCTGAAAGCGATCCGTTTTGCTGGGGGATTAAATGACATGGGCAGACGTGTTCTGATCATCGGTGGCGGTGTTGTCGGACTTTGCACGGCCTATTATTGCGCCCGGCGCGGCTTCGCGGTCACCGTGCTGGAACGGGAACCGGCGCAGCGCGACGGTTGCTCCTTCGGCAATGCCGGCATGGTTGTCCCCAGCCATTTTGTGCCATTGGCCGCTCCCGGAGCCGTCGCCCAGGCGTTAAAATGGATGTGGAATCCCGTCTCGCCGTTCTACCTCAAGCACCGGTTTTCCTGGGATTTGTTCAGTTGGTGTCTGGGCTTCTGGCGGGCCGCCAACGCCCCCCACGTCCGCCGCGCTGCGCCGCTCTTGCGCGACCTCTCCCTGGCCAGCCGCGCGGCTTACGAGGAATTGGCCTCCGGCAGCGATTTCGGCCTCGTGAAAAAAGGGCTGCTCATGTTGTGCAAGGAGTCCCACACCCTCGACGAGGAAGCCAAAACCGCCGAACTCGCCCGTTCACTGGGAATCCCGGCTGAAGTCCTTGATGCAAAACAAACCCAGGCCCTTGACCCGGATGTTCGCGTTACCGTGG
>JASHVW010000293.1 GCA_030044395.1 Verrucomicrobiia bacterium | reverse complement strand
TGGATGATGATTTACAAATACGTCATCAAAAACGTCGCCAAGAAACACGGCAAAACAGTCACCTTCATGCCCAAGCCGCTCTTTGGCGATAACGGCTCCGGCATGCATACCCACCAATCGCTCTGGAGCAAGGGGAAACCCCTGTTTGCTGGCAAGGAATATGCCGGGCTTTCACAAACGGCGCTCTATTATGTTGGTGGCATCCTGAAACACGCCAAGGCCCTCGCCGGTATTTGCAACCCCACCACCAACAGCTACAAGCGCCTCGTCCCCGGTTACGAAGCCCCGGTCAACCTCGCCTACAGCGCCCGCAACCGCAGCGCCGCCATTCGCATCCCCACTTACAGCGAAAATCCAAAAACCAAGCGCATCGAATATCGCCCGCCGGACCCCGCCGCCAACCCGTATCTCTGCTTCGCCGCCCTCCTCATGGCCGGCCTCGACGGCATCCAGAATAAAATTAAACCCGGCGAGCCGATGGACAAAAATCTTTACGAATTGCCCCCCGAAGAACACGCCAAAATTCCGCAGATGCCCGGCAGTTTGCCCGAGGCCATCGGCTACCTCGAAAAGGACCATGCCTTCCTCTTGAAAGGCGACGTCTTCACGAAGGACTTCATTGACATGTGGATCAGCAACAAACTCAAGGAGGCAGACGCCATCCGCCTGCGTCCGCATCCATATGAATTCCACATGTATTACGACGTGTAAATAAGGACAGCCCGACAGGAACCGGGGACGGCGCGAATCAATGTTCGCGCCGTTTTTGTTTCCTGGATTATAGACGACAAGTTAAATGATTCAGGAATTGGTCATTCCCGCTCGCGCCGTTCCGATCACCCTACTTTCCCCTTTTCACTGGCCTCTTTCAAACTAAAATACCCCCGTGAATTTGCATGTCGCCCAATTTCCCCAATACCGTCCACGCCGTATGCGTCAATCGCCTGCGCTGCGCAAGCTCGTCTGCGAAACGCGCCTGTCCGTGGACCAATTGGTCCTGCCGCTCTTTGTCCGCGGCGGAAAAAAAGTGCGTCGCGCCATCGGCGCCATGCCTGGCGTTTTTCAACTCTCGCCCGACGAATTGCTGCGCGAAGCCGGCCGCGCCCACGAGCTGGGCGTTCCCGCCATTCTCCTCTTCGGCATCCCGGACAAAAAAGACGCACGGGCCAGCGGTGCCTTTGCCAAAAATGGCATCGTCCAGCAAGCCGTCCGGCTCTTGAAAAAGGAACTGCCGTCGCTGCTCATCATTACCGACGTATGCCTGTGCGAATACATGGAGCACGGCCATTGTGGCATCGTCTCCCAGGGAAAAATCCTCAACGATCCCACGCTTAAAATCCTCGCCCGAACCGCCGTGAGCCACGCCGACGCCGGCGCGGACATCGTTGCCCCCAGCGACATGATGGATGGGCGCGTCGCCGCCATTCGCGCGGCCCTGGACAAGGGCGGCTTCAGCGATACTCCCATCATGAGTTACGCGGCCAAATTCGCGTCGGCCTACTATGGGCCGTTCCGCGAAGCCGCTGAATCGGCCCCGAAGTTCGGCGACCGGCGTAGTTACCAAATGGACGCCGCGAATGCCAACGAGGCCCTTCGCGAAGTGGCGCTGGACATTCGCGAAGGGGCGGACATTGTCATGGTCAAACCGGCGCTGGCCTATCTGGATTTGATTTATCGCGTGAAGACGGAATTCGGCTATCCCACGGCGGCCTATTGCGTAAGCGCCGAACATGCCATGATTAAAGCCGCCGCCGCCAACGGCTGGATTGACGAACGTGCCGTGACGCTCGAAACACTGCTCGCGATGCGCCGGGCCGGGGCGGACATTTTAATCACCTACGCGGCCGCCGATGTGGCACGGTGGATTAAGTAATTAAGAGGGAGTTGGCTGAGACTTGAGGGGCTGCAGCGCGGGCCGGCCGCCAGGCTTTTCCGCCCACAGCGCCTTCGCTGCCGCCGGACATCCGTCCGCTACTCCCTCTCCAAGTCGCCAGTCGGCGAGCGCTATTTATCCTCAACTCTCAACTCGAGCCTTTTTCCAGTCTTCCCAAAACACTTCAAGTTTCGGTTTGACCGCCATCGCTAGATTGGGTTACGCTACGCATTCCCTTTGTTGAATTACAATGATTGGAACAATTCGCAAACATTCAAAGTGGCTCTGGTGGCTGATTGCCGGGGCGACCATCCTCTCGTTTATCTGGTGGGGGGCCAGTGTTCCCAATCGCAACAGCGGCGGCAGCGTGGCGGAAGGTGATTACGGCACCATCTACGGCAAAAAAGTCACTCAGGACGAATACTACGCCGTCAAGCATGACTATTTCATCTTCTATTGGCTCCACAACGGCTTCGTCTGGCCCGACCGCAACCCCAACGTTTCCAACCGCGACATAGATACCCAGGTCTATGTCCGCCTTCTGCTCCTGCGAAAAGCCCAGCAGTTGGGCATCCACGCGGATGAAACCTCGGCCGCCGCGATGGCTGGTGACTTGTTGTCGTCGCCCGATTTGCTCCGCGCCTTCCGCATGAGAGGCGGCTCGGTGCCTGTGGATGCGTTCGTCAAGAACGTGCTGCAACCGGAAGGATTCACCGCCGATGATCTCGAGCGGTTCGCGCGCGATGACCTCGTCCTGCAACAACTCCAGCAATTGGAAGGTCTCCCGGGCGCGTTATTCACCCCGCAGGAAGCCGAGGCCACATGGCGCCACGATCATCGCGAACGCGACACACAGATTGTTTTCTTTTCCGCCACCAATTATCTGCCACAAGTCAGCGCCACGCCCGCCGTGGTGGGCCAGTTTTACACCAATTTCATGGCCGATTACCGCCTCCCGGACCGCGTCCAGGTCAGCTACGTGGAATTCAACCTGAGCAATTACCTCGCCGCCGCCGAGCAGAAAATCGGCAAAACCAATCTCGACTACCAGGTCGGTTCCATTTTCAGCCAGGAGGGAATGGACGCGGCGCCTGACGCCAAAACGCCCGAGGAAGCGAGAGCCGAAATCCGCCAATTCCTGATTCGCAAAGCCGCCGTGACGGACGCGGAAGCGGCAGCCAATGATTTTGCCAACACCGTCTTCGCGATGACGCCGCAAAGTCCCGCCGATCTCATCGCCGCCGCCAAGGACAAGGGTTATACCGTGGAAACCCCTGCCCCGTTTTCCGCGCAATATGGTCCGTCGGAGTTCATCGCGCCTGGCACATTTATCAAGGCCGCCTTTGCCTTGACGCCGGATGAGCCGTTTGCCGGGCCGGTGGAGGGCACTTACGCCTATTATGTCATGGCCTTGGACAAACAATTGCCCACCGAGATTCCGCCGCTGGACAGGATCCGCGGTCAGGTGTCGCGGGATTATCAAATGCAGGTGGCCACCGCGCTGGCGCGGCAGGCCGGCACTAATTTTATGTCCACGCTCGATCTCCGGCTCATGGTCGGGCGCAGTTTCGCCTCCGTTTGCGTCGCCAATGGATTGACGCCTGAAACGCTGCCGCCGTTTTCCTTAAGCACCGATACATTGCCCGAACTGGAAAATCGCGCGGGGTTGCCCCTGGTCAAAGAGGCCGCCTTTGCCACACCCGTCGGACATGCCAGCAATTTCGAGGAAACCGATGACGGCGGCTTTGTCCTCTATGTCCAAAAGCAATTGCCCGTGGATGAAGCGGAGTTGAAGGCGAATGTGACGCAATACCTCGCGCAGGTCCGACAGGAACGGATGTTCGAAGTTTTTCAGAATTGGGTCAACGCCGAAGCCAGCCGCGAATTGCGCAATACCCCCGTCTATGCCGAGAACGCGCAGGCCGCACCGGCTAAATAATTGCCAATCGCCCATTGAAAAATTGTGGCAGCGGACGTCAGTCCGCGCTGACAAAAAAACGGCAATCGCCAATCGCCAATCGTAAATTGCTTGTATGCCATTAGTCATTCCCCCTATGAGCGCCATCAAGCTGTCTTCGCCCGCCACACGAGAATTTTGGGAAATCCCCGTCCTGTTCGAGGACGACCACCTGCTCGCTCTCGACAAACCCGCCGGGCTGCTTACCTCACCCGATCGTTACGACCCCCTCCGTCCCAACCTGATGAAATTGCTCCATGCCGGAATCGCCGCCGCCAAACCGTGGGCGCGCGAACGCCATTTGGATTATTTGAGCAACGCCCATCGCCTGGACTTCGAAACCAGCGGCGCCATCCTTCTGGCCAAAAACGAGCCCGTCCTCATTGCGCTCGCCAATTTGTTCGGCACGGACAAACCCGGCAAAAGATATCTCGCCCTCGTTCAGGGCGAAGTCTCCTTCCCAAAATTCGAAGTGGATGCCAAACTCGCGCCGCATCCGCTCAAAATCGGGCTGATGCGGGTGGACCAGAAGAACGGGAAAAGATCGGAGACGACCTTTGAAGTGCTGGAAAATTTCCCGCGCTTCGGCTATGCGCTGCTGAGATGCGAGCCGCTGACCGGGCGCACCCATCAAATCCGCGTCCATGCAGTCCACGCCGGATTGAAGATTGTCGGGGACGAATGCTACGGCGGCAAACCGCTCTGGCTCTCACGTCTGAAAAGAGATTACCGCCTCAAACCCGGCCGCGAAGAACGCCCGCTCCTTTCCCGCGTCGCGCTCCATGCCGAAGAATTGCAATTGCCCCATCCCGTCACCGGCGAACTAGTGACCATCACCGCGCCCATGCCTAAGGACCTTCGAGTGGCCCTCAAATACCTGCGCCAATTTTCAACGGGAGCGGCGAATTAAAAAACGCGAACCGATGTTCCGCCAGGTTTTGGACTGCGCCAGCCCTCTGGCGCCTTCCCCAAACTCGACTATCGTCGCATAATTCAACCCATCCATAAACTCACTTTGAAAATTCGCGCGACTGGATTTGCCGGACAGCCTTCCACCAAACAGAAGCCGTTCGCCGCGTTGTCCTCTCCTGGGGAAGGGAAACAGGTGAGGGCGAACGTCAAAAACAAAATTCACTTCGTCACCGCCCAGCCCAGGATCGCCTTCTGCACGTGCAACCGGTTCTCCGCCTGCGCAAAAATCGTCCTGGCGTTTTTCTCGAACGTTTCCTCGTCAATCTCCTGGCCGCGATGCGCCGGAAGGCAGTGCATTACCAGCGCGTCCGCCTTGGCCAGTTTCGTCAGCTTTTGGTTGATCTGATAATCCTTCAAAACTTTCAGCCGCTCCGCCGATTCGGCCTCCTTGCCCATCGAAACCCACACGTCCGTGTAAAGCAAGTCCGCCCCCTTGGCCGCCTTTTCCAGGCTTTCGGTGCCGATGATCTTCCCTCCGGCTCGCTCCAGAATCTCCCGCGCGGGCTGGAACTTTTTGGGCGCGGCGATGCGCAACTCGAATTGAAGCTTCGAAGCGGCAAAAATCCATGAGCGCGGCACATTGCATCCACCGTCGCCGATGAATGCGACCACCTTGCCGGCAATCGGCCCGCGCAGTTCCTTGTAAGTAAAAATGTCCGCCAGAATCTGGCAGGGATGCTCGTCGTCCGTCAGCGCGTTGATTGTGGGGATGTTGGAAAATTCGGCAAATTCCTCCACATCACTTTGCGCAAACGTGCGAATCACCGCGCCATGAACCATCCGTCCCAGCACCCGTGCAGTGTCCTTGATCGGCTCGCCGCGGCCAAGTTGAACGTCATTCGAATTCAGGAACATCACCCCGGCCCCCAGCTCGCGTATGCCGGTTTCGAATGATACCCGCGTTCGTGTCGAGGACTTCGAAAAAATCAGCGCCCACGTCTGACCGGCCAGCGGCTTGCGGTCCACCCGCGCCCGTTCACGTTTGTAGATCACCGCGTCACGCAGGATCTTTTCGATGTCCGCCAGCGGCAACTTTTCCAATGACAACAAGTTTTTCATTTTTACTTTTGGGAATCGTCCGCCCCAAAGGAGAGTTTGTAACCAAAACCAGCCCTCTCGTCACTTCTTTTCCTTCAACGCGTCCGCCACGCACCACAAATACCACGACGCCGTCGTCCGGTGCGGGCGCCACCGTTCGCCGTACACAAGGATTTCTTTTGGCTCCGGCAAAGCGCGCTTCTTGTAAGCATGACGAAAACCGGTTCGCACGCCAAAGTCGTGTGCCGGCAGAACATCATGCCGCCCAAGCTGAAAAATCAATAGCATTTCCACCGTCCATTGCCCAACGCCTCGCACCTGCGTCAACCGCAATATGATTTCTTCGTCCGAAAGGTCCGCAATCTCGCGCGACGTCGGCACTACGCCCGATAACGTCTTCTCGGCGATGTCGCGGATGGCCTTGATTTTGGCGAACGAAAATCCGCACGCGCGAATTTCCCGGTCGGTGACACCCGCCAAATCAACCGGACGTGGAAATTTTTTGCCGGGAAAGAGACTTTTAAATCGCGCAAGGATGGTGTTGGCCGCCCTCCCGTTCAGTTGCTGGTGCGCCACGGCCATTACCAGCGATTGAAACGGTGGACGCCGCGTCTCTGGCGTCAGGCTGCAACGCCCATGTTCGCGGATGAGCCGGCGCATCACCGGATCGCGCGACGAAAGATGTTTGTGGGCCTCGGGCGTCATCGCTCAGACGAGGGACTTGATGACTTCCTCAAGTTTGGCAATCCCCTCCCCCGCCTCCTGCGGCTTGAGGTTCAACGGCGGCAACAGCCGGATGGTTTGCGTTCCCGCCGGGATGACCAGAACGCCCGCCGCCTGCATTCGATTGGTAAATTGGACCGCGGCGGATTTTTCGCTTTGGGCAAAGGCCGGAATTTTCTCCTTTTCGACCAACTCAATGCCCAGCATTAGTCCCAAGCCGCGCCCGCTCTTCACGACCGTCGGATAAACTCGCGCCAGTTGTTCGAATTCGTCGAGCAGCCAACCACCGAGCCGCCGGGCGCGATTCGCCAGGTTTTCGCTCTCAATCACTTCAAAAATCTTTAACGCCACCGCGCAGGCAAGCGGCGTGCCCCCGAAAGTCGTCGCGTGCGTGCCCGGCCCCAGCAAATCCGCATACGGCGCCCGCAACCAGAATGCTCCAATGGGAAACCCGCCCCCGAGCGACTTGGCCATCGAAAGACCGTCCGGCATGAATTTTTCGCCGCCAGGTGTCGTCTCGAAAATCCGCTGGAAACTTTGGAAGGCGCCCGTTCGGAAATGTCCGTCCTGGACGCCATCCATGAACAACAGCAAATTTTTTTCATCGCACAATTTCCGCAGGCCCATCAAATACTCCGCCGTGGCCGGCGTCACGCCGCCTTCGCCCTGGACGCCTTCAATCAAAATTGCCACCGTCGCCGGCGAAAGCGCCTTTCGCGCCGCCTCCAAATCATTGAACGGAACATGCCGGAATCCGGGCGTCATAGGCTCGAACCCCGTCTTGACCTTGTCCTGGCCGGTGGCGGCGATGCCCGCCAGCGTGCGGCCGTGAAACG
>JASHVW010000024.1 GCA_030044395.1 Verrucomicrobiia bacterium | reverse complement strand
GAAGACATCGTGGCGACGGCCTGGGCGTGGCATAAGAAAAATCCGCGCGGCTACCCTGATTGAGCCATGAAGAAAATATTAATCGTGGATGACAACCCGATTATCACGAAAATCTACCGCGAACGATTTTCCCAGGCGGAGTTTCAGGCGGAAACGGCGGAAAACGGACTCGCGGCGATGAAATTGCTCATGGCGCTCCGGCCGGACATCGTCGTGCTCGACCTGATGATGCCGGTCATGCACGGCGTGGACGTTCTCCGGTTTATTCGCTCCTCGCCGGATTTGAAAGCCACGCCCGTCATCATTCTTTCCGAGGCGTATATGAGCGAATTGGCGCAGGAAGCGTCAAAAATCGGCGCTGAGCTGACGCTGCTCAAATCCGGTTGCACCCCGGCGCTTTTAATTGACGCCGTCAACAAGATCCTGTCCGGCGCGCCGTTGGAATTGGACCCCTCCTTCATGCTCGCCGTTCGCCCGAAAAGTTGAAGATTTTGCTTGCCAGGGGGGGCGGTCGTTCTTCATTTTCCGACATGGCAGCGACGCGCAATTCAGACTTCGACAGTCCGTTCTACCAACCGGCGGACGATTTTTTCCCTGCGAACCAGAACATCGGTTTGACGTTCGACGACATCACCCTCGCGACGCTTTATTCGGAGATTCTTCCGCGCGACACGCATCTGGAAACCGTGCTGGCGGAGAATTTGCGCCTGAATATTCCCGTGATTTCTTCGGACATGGACACGGTCACAGAGTCGCGCATGGCCATTGCCATGGCGCTCAACGGCGGGTTGGGATTGATCCATTACAATCTGCCGGAACGCCAGCAGCTTTCGGAAGTCAGCCGCGTCAAAAACCACGTTCACGGCCTGATTCAGGAACCGATCCAAGTCTCGCCCGATGAATTCATCGGCGACGTGCTGGCCGTCATCGAACAGAAGAAATTCGGCTTCAGCACCTTCCCGGTGGTGGATGGAAAGGGAAAACTGGTCGGGTTGCTGCCCGGCCACGTCGTCAAACCGCGTTATGCCAAAAGAAAAATTTCCGAAGCGCTCACGCCGCGCGCGCAAGTGCATACCATCAATCAGAAAGAACTTGGCAAGGACCCGATTGCGCGCGCCGATAAATTTTTCACCGAGCATTTGGGCATCCACAAATTGCTGGTGGTGGACGACAAGGACAAGTTGTGCGGACTGATTACCTTGAGCGACGTCGAGCGCATCACCCAGGAACGGTTGGCGCAATTCAAACCGGCGCGGGACGCCAGTTTTCATCTGATCTGCGGCGCGGCGGTTTCGGCGACGCGCAACGCTTTTGGCGAACTGGACCGCGAACGGATTTTGAATCATGTAAGCGGGCTGGTGGAGCGCGGGGTGGATGTGATTGCCGTCTCCACGGCGCACGGCCATACGCGGGGCGTCGGCGATACGGTCAAAGTATTGCGCGATGCCTTTCCGAAATTGCCCATCATCGCCGGCAACGTCACGAGCGCCGCGGGCGTGGAATTCCTGGCCGATTGCGGAGCAAACGCCGTCAAGGTCGGACAAGGTCCCGGCTCGATTTGCACCACGCGGATTGTGGCCGGCGTCGGCATTCCCCAAATGACGGCGCTGTATGTCTGCTCGCGCGTCGCGGGCCGGAAACGGGTCTCCCTTCTGGCCGACGGCGGCATTACCAAATCGGGCGACATCGTCAAGGCCTTGTCGCTTTCGCACGCGGTGATTTGCGGCGGTATTTTCGCAGGCTGCAATGAGGCGCCGGGCGATGTCGTGGAAATCAGCGGAAAATTTTACAAGCAATACCGCGGCATGGGCAGCCTGGCGGCGATGAAAGCAGGCAGCGCGGCGCGCTACGGCCATGAAAAGAATCCCGCGCAGAAGGTGGCCGCTGAAGGCATTGAAGCGCTCAAGGAAAGTTGCGGCTCGGTCGACCGCGTCCTGGCGCAACTCATCGGCGGCATTCAGAGCGGCATGGGCTATCTGGGCGCAAAAAATCTTGAACACCTCCGCCAAAGGGCGCGATACATCCGCGTCAGCCCTGCCGGCATGCGCGAAGCCGCCCCCCACGACGTGGTCGAGTTGAAGACCGGAAATTAATCCTCTGCAAACAAGTACTCCAGATCCATGGCTGTCAGGCTGCGCGCAAACCCTTCCTCGCCAAGCACGTCGGCAATCGTCTTCGCCTTGCTTTGTTGCAATTCCCAGATTTTTTCCTCGACCGTGCCCGGCGCGATAAGACGGTACGCGTTCACCGTTTGCGTCTGGCCGATGCGATGCGAGCGGTCAATCGCCTGCGCTTCCACCGCCGGGTTCCACCACGGATCATAGAGCACCACATAGCTGGCATTCGTCAGGTTCAATCCCGTTCCCGCCGCCCGCAGGCTCAACAGGAAAACCCCCGGCCGCGTATCCGCCTGAAATTCGCTGACAACGTGTTGCCGGTCCTTGGTCTGGCCGGTGAGCATGTGCGTGTGAATGTTCCGTGCCGCGCATTCCTTCTCCAGCAATTGCAGCATTTGCACGAATTGCGAAAAAACAAGCACTTTCTGACCGTCCGCGATCAGCGGATCCAGCAATTCGTACAGTGTGTCGGTCTTGCCGCTGGCGGTATCGCTGCCCACGAGTGAGGGATGGCAGCAAACCTGTCGCAGCCGCGTGAGCGCGGCCAGCACGTGCATTTTCGATTTGTTCAGTCCTTGTGTCTCCACGGCCTTCATCACCTGCTCCCGGCTGCGCCGCAACTCCGCCAGATACAACTTGCGCTGCTCGTCACCGAGCGGACAATCTCGCCGCTCCTCGATGCGGTCAGGCAAATCCCTCGCGACGTGCCTTTTCAACCGGCGCAGGAGGAGCGGACGCAATTTTGCCGACAGCCTCCGGCGGGCGATGCGTTGGGCGCATTCGGCATTTTCGCCGCGCGGCTCGTATGTCTCCAGAAACTGTTCCTGGTTGCCGAGGTAACCAGGCTGGATGAAGTCCACGATGCTCCACAAATCGAGCAGCCGATTTTCCAGCGGTGTGCCCGTGAGCGCGATTTTGTGCTCGCATTTCAACTGTTTCACCGACTGCGTCACCTGTGCGCCGGGGTTCTTGATGAACTGCGCCTCGTCCAAGATCACCGCGCGGAAGGAGAACTTTTGCAGCTCCTCGAGATCGCGCCGCAACAGCGCGTAATTGGTCACTATCAAATCGTGCTGCGGAATCTGCTTGCGCAAGTTGTGCCGCGCTGCGCCGCTTTCCAACACCAACACTTTCGCCTCCGGGGTGAATTTCTCCGTCTCGCGCCGCCAATTGTGCAGGACGGATGCCGGGCAGATGACCAGTGAAGGCTTGGGGTTTTTCGCATGATGCTCTTTGAGCCACGCCAGCCAGGTCAGCGTTTGCAGCGTTTTGCCAAGACCCATGTCGTCGGCCAGAATGCCGCCGAGTTTGATTTGAAAAAGATGCGCGAGAAAATCGAAGCCGTCCTTTTGATACGGGCGCAGGTCCGCCGTCAATCCACGCGGCAAGCCGGCATTGGGGACCCCTTTGAAGTCAGCAACCCGCTTGCGCAATTCCTTGGCCTCGGCCGTGTCCACAAACCGCGAGAATTCCTCCTCGCCGAGGTGTGCCACATGCTCAAGGCCAACCTTTTGCGGTACGGCAATCAATCCGTCCACTCCCATGTCAGCCATCGCTTCGTGGGCGCCCTGCACGGCGGCCGTGTCCAGTTCCACCCAGCCGGCATTCGGCAACTTGACAAAATGCCCCGTCGCCGACGCCAACCGTTCCAAATCAGCTTTGCTCAGCTTCAAGCCTTCTGCTTCCCATTCGGCAGAAACCGCCAGCCAATCTATGCCGCTGCCTTTGACAATCAGCTTCGGCTTGAGCTGCCGCGGTGTCAGGAAGAGGCGATGAAACGCCGGGTTGCCGAGAAATTCCGAGTCAGCCGGGCGGGACGCCCAGGCACCGGCGAGCGCTCCAAGAAAATTTTCATTCGCATCGCCAATCCACAAGCCCGGCTCGGGCGTGAACCAATCAAGTTTGCGCAGCCATTGCGTCGCCGGCTCCAGCCGCAGGTCATCCAGGATTTCCGGCTTTTCGCGCGCGCGTTTCTTCGCGTCATTGGCCACCCACTCCAGCCCGTTCCAGAACCACACACTCTGGTCCCGCGCGCTCCTCGCAAGCAGCCGCAGGCGGACCGTGTCGTCGAGCAATTCAAAAACAAATTGCGGCGCCGCCTTGTGGGTGAGGCATAGCTGCTCCCAATCCATCCCGTTCGCCGACTGCGTTTTGCGCAGGTGCAGCAGCAGCCGGTGGCTCAGTTTGCGGACGGGCACCGACGGCTTTTGCGCCAGATATTTCAGCACGCGCGGCGGCGGCGCGTTCCGCAGCAGAAAGAACGTATTGCCGACAAGCGCAATGGGGGGTTGATGATTGAAAAATTTCGCTTCGGAAACGCAGTGCGTCTCGCCATTCGGCAACGCGAACCGGTGCGTGAACGAAAGCTCCTTGTCGCCGTTTTCGAGATGCGGTTGAAGCGCGATGATTTGCCCGTAAAATTGCAGCGGCTGTTTGGTGCCGCTCAGTTCCAGGCGGTCGGTGTGACCCCATCTCGCCAGCCATTGCAGCAATTCAATCTCCGACAAGAGCAGCGTGTCCGCGCCGTCGTTGCGATGCCGGAATGTGTCGGCGATCCACTGGACAAATTCCCAGTCACGCGGCGGAAAGAGTTCCTGTTCATGCGTGGCGCGGACGACAAGGTCAATCAATTCATGCAACGTGCGCATCTTTTCGCCCGTGCGCGGGCGCGATAGCAGAAAATTCACCGCGAGGCGGTGGCGTGAGGGTTCCTCCTCGTCCGGCTGTGGGCGGCAGACAACGCGAAGGGTGGCGCGCGGGGTATCGAGCAGCGGCATGAGCGGCGGCGAGAGCCATTGCTCCAGCTCCTGGACCAGCTTGAGCTCCTTTTCGGTCTCCTCGGCTTGGGCGAAACGGTCTGGACTGGCGTGCGCCTGTAATTCCGGCGGCACCGATCGCTTGGCCCGCAGGAAAAGGAACGCCAGTTCCTCCAGGCGGTTTTTGCCCTGGGCATTCAGAAGGCGCGGCCACCAGTTGGTGTCGGGGAAATCCTTGCGGGAAAGCGACAGCTTCTCGAAGTAATCTTCGAGAAGCAGCCATGAGCGCTGTGAATCGGGACAGGTAGCGAAATTCCGTAAGATCTCTTCGCGTCCGCCAACTGTCTCCTTGGAGTCGGACAATTCGCGGCGCAATTCGGCAAAGGCGCCATACGTTTGCGCCAGCACCTTATGATGCGCGTCATATTTCGTCGTCCCGGCCTTGTGCCCGTTCCCGTTTCTAACTGAAATTTTCGGCATTTAAAAGTTTAGGCTTACCATTTCGTCACAGCTCATCCTCATGGTCAATCATAAAGAGCATAAATTTATACACAGAAAATCCCCGCGTTATTGACGCACGGCCTTTTTCTGATAGTATATTCGGCCTCTTATGAGTCGCCCTGTGAATGTCGCCATCGCCGGCGCAACCGGCGCCGTTGGCATTGAAATGATTAAAACGCTGGAAATGAGGAGTTTCCCGGTGGACCGCCTCTCTTTGCTCGCTTCCGCCCGTTCCACGGGCAAAAAGCTCAAATTCAAGGGCCAGGATGTCCCCGTAACCGAACTCACCAAAGATTCATTCAACGGCATTGATATCGCGCTTTTCAGCGCCGGCGGCGGCATCTCAAAGGAGTTTGCGCCCATCGCGGCCAAAGCTGGGTGCGTGGTCGTGGACAATTCCAGCGCCTTTCGGCAGGACGACCAGGTGCCCCTGGTGATTCCCGAAATCAACGCCGCCGACGTCCGGTGGCACAAGGGCATCATCGCCAACCCCAATTGCACCACCGCCATCACCCTGATGGCGTTGTACCCCCTCCACCAGGCGTTCGGAGTCAAAAGGATTTTTGCGTCCAGCTACCAGGCCGTCTCCGGCACCGGCGCCAAGGCCATTGAAGAATTGAAGCGGCAGGTCGGCGAAATCGTCGCCGGCAAACCCGCCACCAAGGAAGTGTATCCGCACCAGATCGCCTTCAATGTTCTGCCGCAGGTGGACGTCTTCCTGCCCAACGGCTACACCAAGGAAGAGATGAAGATGGAAAACGAAGGCCGCAAAATCATGCACCATCCGAATTTCCGGGCAAGCGTCACCTGCGTGCGCGTGCCGGTCTATCGTTCGCATTCCGTCGCCGTGAGCGCGGAATTCGAAAAGCCCGTCGCCGTCGAAGCCGCGCGCGCCGTCCTCAAAAAAGCTCCCGGCCTGGATGTGGTGGACGAGCCGGAAAACAGGAAATATCCAATGCCGCTGTTCACGTCGGAGAAATACAACTGCGAAGTCGGCCGCATCCGCAAGGACTGCGCGCTGGAGAACGGCCTTTGTTTCTGGGTGAGCGGCGATCAATTGCTGAAAGGCGCGGCACTCAACGCCGTCCAGATCGCAGAAGAATTACTGAAGTAACCTATTGCGTCGCCAGCCGGTAGAAGCCCGCGCTGTTTGTCATCGGCAAAACAATCTCGTCACTCAAATTCGTGAGGTTGATTTCCTGCATCCCGAAATCAAGACCCGAAAAGATGCTGAAATAAGCGGAAATGCAGAGGTTGAGATGGCTTAAGTCGCTCTGTATGTGAGATTTACGCATTCCTCGTGAGCGTCAATATTTTGAAGAAATCAGAATAACCGTTTGAGTATCAGTATTTTGAAGAAACTTACCTTACTGCTTCGGGGTTTCCCTGGTAAAGGCGACCAGCGATTTGATCTTTGCGGCGGCGGCGGCGTCGCGGACTTTCACCACTTTTCCCCACGGCGCGTCTTCATCGGCATTGATGGCCAGAACGACGTTCGGATTTTTCGCAACTTGAGTTTTCAGGTCGCTCTCAAGCTGGTCGAAGGTCACCGGCGTTTTGTCCACGAAATAAAGGCCATT
>JASHVW010000292.1 GCA_030044395.1 Verrucomicrobiia bacterium | reverse complement strand
TGTCCTCCGGCTCGTGTTCGATGTCCGCTTTCCGCGCGAGGCCAAAATCAACCAGTTTGGGTTCGTGATCGGCATTGAACAAAATATTTCCCGGCTTGATGTCGCGATGGAGCAAATCGTATTTGAGGGCCATGTCGAGCGCGGAGGCGATTTTGATGCCGATGTCCAGGACATCCAGTTCGGGCAAGGCATGCAATTTATCAATGCGCGCATCCAGGCTGCCACGGTCGGCCAGTTCCATCACCAGATATTGCTGCCCCTGCCATTCATCAAAAGTGTAAATGTGGACGATATTGGTGTGATTGAGGCGGGCACAGGCGCGAGCTTCGCGATAAAAACTTTCCAACGCCCGTTGGTCTTCGAGCAACTCCTTCTTCATCAGTTTCACCGCCACCATGCGCTCGAGGGTGGTGTCCCAGGCGCGATAGACCGTGCCCATGCCGCCGGAAGCAATAACGCTGCGCAATTCGAACTGCCGCAGCATCATGGGCATCATAATGGGACTGCCGCATTTGGTGCAGGGCACCGTGGCCAGGGGCGCCAGATCGCCGGGGATGAAGACTTTTGTCTCACACCAGCCGCAAGTGACCATTCGCAAGGGTTTGTCGCTCATGTTTCAAATCAATCTAACATCGCGCGGGAATCCGACAATTGTTTTTGATGTATAAAATCATTTGACAAATCATGGGAGTTGGTGTTCTTTGTGCGCGGTTGACAGAAATGCATACCACGTTCGTCAAATTTATGCAGCACGCGCCGATGAATGGCTGGAAGGCCATTTGCCAGCGTGATTCCCGTCTTTTTGGCGTCGTGGGGATGAATTCCTGATTCAACGAATTTTTCAAAAACCCGCGATTGCCAGTCAATCGCGGGTTTTCACTTTTTTACCAAAACGAAAGGAAAGACATGAACATAAACAAGATCAATTTGCGGGCGGCGTTCGCCGGAGAGACGCGGTTCGAATTGCAGCCGCATCCGCCGGCGCCGTTCCGCGCGCTGCAAGAGAATGAATTCGAGCGGCTTAAAACGAAACTGCTCGCCGAGGAATTGGCCCGGGCCACGCCGGAGCAAAACGCTCCGTTGCGGCGCGCCGCCAACGAAGCGGCCGCGCTGGCCTGGGCAACGGCGGTGCCCCTTCTGGTTTTCCCGGCATTGTTCGAGGAAAAGATCACCGCCGCCGCCCGGCACGCAGAGAGGCAGGCGCGCATCTTCAATCGCAGCTGCGATTTGGCGGTGGTTTGAGGTGGGGACGGGCGGGACGGCCAGGGGCCGGCCCGCCCTGCCAGGACGCATCAAATTCAAACCGCTCGACAATTTGAAATTACAATTCTAACTTGCTGAAATTCTATGACTGATCCGCGTTACAAGAAATTGGCCAAATTGCTGGTTAACTATTCCACCCAAATCAAAAAAGGCGACCCGGCGTTGCTCGACCTGATTGACGTGCCGGACGAATTTTCCGTTGAACTCATCCGCGCCGTGCGCGAAGCGGGCGGCGTGCCGTTCGCCGAAACCCGCCATACGCGCGTCTCGCGGGAATTGCTGCTGGGAACGGACAAAAATCACGCCGCGCAAACCCGCGAAATCGAAATGTTCCGGATGAAAAAAATGCGGGCCTATATTGCCATCCGGGGAAGCGTCAATACCAGCGAAAATTCCGATGTGCCTTCCGACCGGATGCGGTTGTATTCCAAAATCCTCCGTCCGGTGCAGGATTATCGCGTCAACAAAACCCGCTGGTGCGTGTTGCGCTGGCCCACGCCGAGTATGGCCCAGGCCGCCGGCATGAGCACCGAGGCTTTTGAAGATCTCTACTTTGACGTCTGCACCATGGATTATGCAAGGATGGCGCGCGCAATGGTTCCGCTCGAGCGCCGGATGAAGCGCGCGGACCGGGTCCATCTAAAAGCGCCGGGCACTGATTTGACCTTCAGCATCAAAGGCATCGGTGCTAAAATGTGCAAAGGCGACCGAAACATTCCCGACGGCGAGGTCTTTTCCTGCCCGGTGAAAAATTCGGTAAATGGGACGATTCAGTTCAATGCGCCGACGATATACTCTGGAACGAAATTTGAAAATGTGCGGTTGGAATTCAAAGAAGGCAAAATCACCAACGCCACCTCGAACAATACGAAACGGCTCAACGAAATATTGGACACGGACGCCGGGGCGCGTTATGTCGGTGAATTTTCGCTCGGTTTCAATCCGTTCATCCTGTCCCCGATGTGTGACATTTTATTCGATGAAAAGATCGCCGGCTCGCTGCATTTTACGCCCGGCCAGGCCTACGAAGATTGCGACAATGGGAACCGCAGCGCGGTGCATTGGGACATGGTGCTCATCCAGCGGAAGAATTGGGGCGGCGGCGAAGTGTGGTTTGACGGCGAACTCATCCGGGAGAACGGAATTTTTCTACCGAAAGACCTCAAGCCCCTCAATCCGCGGAATCTGAAATGATCCCCGGGTGGACTCAATCCTCCGGGCGCGTTGGCGCTGGCTCTTTTAACAACGCCAGAAATTGTTTCATGGCCGGCGAGAGCACTTTATTCTTCTTATAGACGGCGGCAAGGGGACGGTAGAAGTCGCCGTCTTCAATCGGGACCGACGCGAGGGTTTGTTTGGCAATTTCCTGCTGAATGGTTCCCAGCGGCACAATGGAAATTCCGGCATCAATTTCCACCGCGCGTTTCACCGTCTCGATATTGTCAAATTCCATCACATTGTTGACGGTAATGCCATACTCACGAAGGATTTTATCGAGAGCCTTGCGGGTGGGGATGTCCGGCTCAAAGCCGACAAATTTTTGGCCGATGAGCGATTTGAGCTTCACATTTTTCTGCTTGGCGAACGGATGTTGCGGATGACAAATAAGCACCAGCGGGTCTTTGCGCAACGGGACAATTTCCAGTTTGGGATCTTTCACCGGATAGGCGACCAGGCCGAAATCCACAACGTTGCCCAGCACATCTTCATAAACCTGATTCGAACGGCGGTATTCGACATGCACGTTGACGGTCGGATAGACCTTCATGAACTTCTTGACGTAGGGGGGCAGGTCATGCAGGCCAATGCTGTAAATTGTCGTTACGCGGATGGTCCCGGAAATGATGTCTTTCAAATCCTGCAATTTGCTGTGCAGGGATTCGAAGGTGGAGATGATCTGTTTGCTGTAATCGTAGAGAACCTGCCCCTCACGGGTGAGGCGGAATCTCTTTTTGCTCCGCTCAATCAGCAGCGATTTGAATATTCGTTCCAGCGCGCTGATTTGCTGGCTGACCGCCGATTGCGTCACGCCGTTGATTTGAGCCGCTTTGGTGAAACTTTCCGTTTCCGCCAAATCGCAGAAGACCTTCAAACTTTCAATTTGCATAAGCCAAATTAAACATCGAAATCACTCCGAGGTCAACGCGGGATTCGGAGAAATTATATGTTTGACCATGGAAAGCAATTCCTCACTGGTGAAAGGTTTGCGCAGAAAAGCCCCGCCCCATTGCTGGCCTTGGGCGGGAACGCAGCCGCTCATGCATATAATTTTTGTGTCCGGACCTAGTTGCCCGATGCGCTCGACCAGCTCCCGCCCTCCCATCCCGGGCATGACCAGATCGGTGACCACAAGATCAATGCCGCTTTCCTCGCCCGCCAGAATCACCAGGGCGTTCGCGCCGCTGCTCGCCGTGAGTACCCGATAGCCATATTCGGAAAGAATCGTCTCGGTCATCGTCAGCAGGAACTCTTCGTCGTCAACCACCAGAATGGTTCCCGTCCCATGAAAATCGTCGTCCGGCGTTCCGGGATGTTCGTTGACCAGTTGCTTTTCCGCCGGCAAATAAACGCGCACGGATGCGCCCCCGCCAGGCCCGCTGGAAATCGCAACGCCCCCGCCATGATTGGTGATAATGCCATAAACCAGGGCCAAGCCCAGGCCGCGATGATTACCGGTTTTCGTCGTGAAAAACGGCTCGAACACGCGCGGCAACACTTCCGGCGCAATTCCCGCTCCATTATCGGAAATCTCCGCGCAGACATAAGCGCCGGCCGAGAGCCGCACATTGCAGTCCTGCACGGCTTCCGATAATTCGAGATTGCATGTTTGCACGGAGATCTCCCCCCGATCGGCCAGTGCTTCAAACGCGTTTTCCATGATATTGGTGAAAACCTGCTGTATTTTGGCCTCGTCGAATCTCGCCACGTAGAGATCCTTTTCCAACCGCAAATTCCATCGGGCTTTTTCACCATGGGCATTGCGAAAAAAATCCACGCACCGACCGAGAACCACGTTCACATTCCCCGGCGGAACCCGCCGGACTTCCTTTTCCTGCCGGCTGAAAACAGCCAAATCATTCGCAATCTCAGCGGCAAGTGATGCCGATTTTTCGATTTGCATGAGTGAATGCCGCCACGGATGGCCAGGTTCGGATTTGCTCAATAAAAATGAAGCATGCCCCATGATGCTCGTCAGCGCATTGTTGAAGTCCAACGAAACCGTCCGCGCCAATTGCAACGCGCAATCCAATTTTTGCTTGAGAATCAAACCGCTGGCGTCCGAGACCTTGTTTTCGGGCGATGCTGGCGCCAAGACTTCCTTTTCAATCCCCGGCAGCGCGTTCGGGGCCTGGGTTTCCGGCACCGAGCGCGCCATTTTCAGCGGCGGAATATTCAATGGCGGCACATGTGGGGGTGGCGTGGCAGCGGGCGCCGGCGCCGTGGCTGCCGCCGAAAGATCCACCAGCGCGGCGGTCGGCGTGGGCACACTGGCCAGAACCAGTTGCAAAACAAACCATTTGTGGTTGTCTTTGCTGAACGTCGAAATCGAAGTGGTAAAATTCATCGCGGCGCCGCTGGCAGAACAAAATTTCAGCATCACAACCGGCATCGGCGTTTGCTCCCATCGTCTCAAAAATTCCAGCGCAGGCGTGCCGTTCTCAACCGACCAGATGGCGGACAGGCTTGCCGGGTCGGCTGAAATCGCCGGACCGAACGCGGCGGCGGCGGCCGCGTTGGCGCGCGCGATAACGCCGCGTTCATCCACCAATAGGGCGGGCCATGCCGCCTTTTCCAATCCAAATGCGATTTGTGAGTTCATTAGTTTTCAAACAAGCCAACGTAAATTTATTTCAAAATTATTCAAGGAACGTCCAAAAAGGCGAACGGCAAGAGCTTGGAAACGCCAAATTCACGGATTCTTTTCAAATGGTCGCTGTCCGCGACAAAAACTTGCGCCAGCGGGGCGTACTCAGACAAAAGCTGGCGGCAGGCGCCACAAGGCATTGGCCCCCCCTCGCAGCGGGCGACGATGGCGATGGCCCTGAAATTCCTTTTGCCCCCGGTGAGCGCCTTGAACAACGCGACGCGCTCCGCGCAGCAGGTCAAACCGTAACTGGCGCTTTCCACATTGGCGCCGCTGATGATTTCGCCGGAATTGGTGATCAGCGCCGCGCCGACCTTGAATTTCGAATAGGGCGACACTGAGAATTGTCGGGCTTTGGCCGCTGCGCGAATCAATTGGTTTTTGAGGGGTGTCATAAAATTGGAAGAACGGCTTATCGCCGTCTCAAAATGAGATTATCGGCGTGCCGCCGCTTCCGAATGCAACTGCACGAAACATTTCAGCAATTGTGCTGCCAAAGTCCTTACTCTTTGCGCCGTGGCCAAAACCTCGCCATGCGACAACCGTTTATTGCTTCTTCCCGCCGCAAGATTGGTGATACATGAAATCGCCGCCACCTTCAATCCGCACTGCCGCGCCACGATCGCCTCCGGCACGGTACTCATGCCCACGGCATCCGCGCCCAGTCCGGCAAAAGCCCGGATTTCCGCCGGCGTCTCATAACTCGGCCCACTTACGGCCAAATAAACGCCACGCTTCAGTTTTATCCTGCATCTTTTTCCGGCTTCGAACAACAGTTTGTTCAACCCCGCGTCATAAGCATCGGTCAGATCCACAAACCCCTTCGATGAAGAATCAAGAGAACCCCGGAGCGGATTGGCGCCCATGAAATTGATATGGTCGGTGATCACCATGAAATCGCCGGCGCGGAATTTCGTATTGATGCCGCCCGCCGCGTTGGTCAGCAGCAAAACCCGGATGCCGAATGCCGCCAGCGCGCGAATGGCGAAGGTGCAATGCTCCATCGAATGTCCTTCGTAAAAATGCGACCGTCCGCCTAGCACGATCACCGGCGTTCCACCTAGAAGTCCGAAATACAATTCACCGTCATGGCCGGCGACGGTTGGTTTCGGAAAACCCGGAATCTTTGCGTAGGAAATTTTTTTATCCACGCGCAGGTGGGTGGGAAAATGATGGAAACCGCTGCCGAGAACGATGGCGAGCGCCGGACGCAGACGCGAAATTCTCCTGAGATACGCAGCGGCGGTTTGAGGGCGGATTTTCATTCGCGGCGCGAGTCTTTCAAAAAGGCGCCGCAGATGCGATAAATTTGTAGCTCCCTCCAGTTGTGAAGCCGCCCCATCAGGAGCGGCCTATTCGGATGACGTCGTTCCTGACTCAGTTGTAAAATTTTGGAAATGACTCCTGCAAAGAATTCGGGCCTGACCGGGCTCATAGGTTGTGCTGGCTTGATTTCTTTCGCCGCTGCGTTACTATAATCTTCCTTTTGAATTCAAATTTATGGAATTAAAGAATGACGAAATCCGCCGGTATTCGCGGCATCTGATTCTGCCCGAAGTCGGTTTGGCTGGTCAAAAGAAGATTAAAGGCGCGAGCGTCCTGTGCATCGGCGCGGGCGGCCTTGGTTCGCCCATCGCCATGTACCTCGCCGCCGCCGGCATCGGCCGAATCGGCATCGTGGATTTCGACACGGTTGATTATTCCAACCTCCAACGTCAGATTCTCCACACCGACGCCGACGTCGGACGCCCCAAGGCCCAATCGGCCAAAGAAACCATTCTCGGCATCAATCCCCATTGCGACGTCATCATCCATAACACCCGCATTTCATCCGAAAACGCGCTCGACCTCATTCGCCACTACGACATCGTGGTGGACGGCACGGACAACTTTCCGACGCGCTATCTGACGAATGACGCTTGCGTGCTGCTGCAGAAACCAAACGTCTATGGCTCGATCTTCCGGTTCGAAGGACAAGCCAGCGTTTTCGCGCCGCATCTCGGCGGACCCTGTTACCGCTGTTTGTATCCGGAGCCGCCGCCACCCGGGATGGTGCCCAGTTGCGCCGAAGGCGGCGTGCTCGGCGTGTTGCCGGGCATCATTGGCTGCATTCAGGCGACGGAAATTTTGAAGCTTGCCCTGGGCAAGGGAACCCCCCTGGTCGGCCGCCTGGTTCTTTTCAACGCGCTCGACATGAAATTTCGCGAATTGAAACTGCGTCGCGACCCGGAGTGTCCCATTTGCGGCGAGCATCCGACCATCCGGGAGTTGATTGATTACGAAATGTTCTGCGGCATCCAGCCGGAACCGGAGCAAAGCGGAAATCCCGACGAAGTAACGGTCCAGGAAATGAAAAAGGCGCTGGACCATCCAAATCTCGGCATCAAGGTCATTGATGTGCGCGAACCGGATGAATATGAAATCGCGCACATTAACGGCGTGCCGCTGATACCGTTGAGCCAGATCGAACAACGCTTTACCGAGCTTGACCCGAACGCGCAGTATTACATCCATTGCAAAAGCGGCGTGCGCTCGATGAAGGCGTTGCAATTTTTGCGGGGCCAGGGATTCAAGTATCTCAAGAACGTAAAAGGCGGCATCACCGCATGGTCCGAGGAAATTGACTCAAACGTGCCGCGGTATTGACAAGCGATGAACGACGATCTGCAAAGACGCATCCAGGATGCGCTCGCCAATCCCCAAAACATGGGTGAGTTGGCGAATGCCGACAGCGTCGGAACGGTGGGCAATGCTGATTGTGGCGAAATGCTCCGGCTCTGGGTGAAGTTCAAGGAGCAGAATGGCAGGAAGGTGATAGACCGCGCCACCTTTCAATCGTTCGGCTGTGAAACGGCCATCGCCGTCGCCAGCCTCGCGACCGAATTGATCCGCGGCAAGACCGCCGAGGAAGCGCTCGCGCTCAAGACCGAGGAATTGGCTGGCGAACTTGGCCCCCTGCCACCGATGAAAATTCATTGCGCCCAGCTTGTCGAAGGCGCCCTGCGTTCCGCCCTCGCCCCGGAAAAAGTTGAAGCAACGCCAGCCGCTTCATCCAACTCGCCAACCCTGCTTGACAGCTTCTCGAAGCCAAAGGAAGGCATCAAGCTGACCTTTCTGGACGAAAAAAAATAGGGGAAATCCCGCCTGCGGCATGAGTTCACCATTGTTTCATCGGCTGTTGTGACTCGGGCGCATCTCACTTTTTTGCAGATTGGAAAATGCCATGATAGGTTATTGCAGAAGGCCGTGTGGATGAATGCAAAAGGCTGAATCAGTCGCAGAGCCGCCCCGCAAATCCAGGCATGTCCTCGTCCACTTCCTTCTCCAGGGGGAGAAGGCCAGGATGAGGGCGGGCTTTTAAAAACGTCCTTCATTTCAAATCCAACCCGGAATCCAAAACTTGGGTGTTCAGTTTTTTTCATTTTGATGCGTCAATCTGCTCAAAAAATGAGATGCGCCCCACTTCATTCCGGCTGGCGGATTTCCGCTTGCAAAATTGGGCCGGACGTTTGAAAATAAGGCTCCACTAGTGCGCGGTTAGCTCAGTGGTAGAGCACTACATTGACACTGTAGGGGTCAGAGGTTCAAACCCTCTATCGCGCACCATTAATTCCAATAAAATAGAGGAAATTGGAATTGACCGCACAATTCCCGCACATATTTTGGACGGTACTGA
>JASHVW010000291.1 GCA_030044395.1 Verrucomicrobiia bacterium | reverse complement strand
AACAGATGTTGCCTTTCTGCGTCCGCAATTGATCATATAAATCAATGGCAAATTCGGTGTTGCCAGCGACAACCTGCCGCACAACAGAGAATGGCATATCTGCATGGGTGCTGAAGCCAGCGGACAAAACCGTGACCAGTCCGGCAATTTTCAAGAATTTAACCGGGATTTCCCATCTGACTTGATGTTTGTGGTTCAAATCTAGTCCTTCCAGTCGTTTCTGCGATTTTCCTCCCATCGCTTGGCTTGGCAAGCCCTTTTTCAACGCCAAAACCGGGTTTTTCAGAGCCGCCACCCGGTGCAGCACGGACCTTAACGCCCCAACCAGCCTCTTTAGCCGAAGGCAGAGAGTCAACGTGGCTCCGGATGAGAATTTCCCAATAAAAATTTCGCGCATTGAAGCCCAGATCCAGCCGTCCGCCTTTTCAAGCCAACTGGATATGATTCTCCCTCTCCCAGCCCCGGAAGGATTCAATTGAAATATGGCCTCACGCCAAGTTCGCAAAGTTCGCAAAGGTTCTACAAAGAAAAGAATTTCAAAAAACTCACCAAAAGGTGCGCGGCTGTTTTCTTTGAAAACGGCTTTCGCTTCTCGTTTCTTTGCGGCTTTTGCGGCCCTTGCGTGAGATTGAATCGCGTCGTTTTGGCAGCAGGAGGACCGGCGCCTGTCCGCCATAGCCGGGCGACGGCGAATGAGAGAGAATTATCCGAAAATCCTGTGCCGGCTCATGGGGAGCGAACCGATTGAAGCGCCGGCAGATTAGGACCCTGCCAAAAAAGTCATCGCACTTTGCGAATATCCTGCAAGGGATGCTCGTCCAAAATGTTCGGGTAAATCCCCTGGATTTTGTTCGTGTCGAAATAACTGATGCCTACGTAAAAATACAGCGGGATGATCGGGACCTGGTCGTGGACTAAAATCGTTTCCGCCCGCTGAAACAATTGCTCCCGCTCCTTCAAATCCGTCTGCTGGTTTGCCTGCTCGACCAGGGAATCATACTCCGCGCTCTTCCAGCCGGTCCGGTTGTTGCCGTCGTTGCTGGTAAAACATCCCAGGAAGGTGTTGGCGTCGTCGTAATCGCCAACCCAACTCGAGCGCGCCAGATCATAATTCAACGCGGTCTCTGCATCCAAATACGCCGTCCATTCCACCTGGCGCAGGTCCATGTTGATGCCCAATTCGTCGTGCCACATCTCCTGCAATTCAATGGCGATTTTCTCATGGAGTTTCGAGCCGCCGCCAGCGGCGGCGTTGAACAGATACGTAAAACGCGGGAATCCCCTGCCCCCCGGATACCCCGCCTCGGCCAGTAACCTCCGTGCCATGTCGGGGTTGTAATCGAGTCCCTGAGGCGACGTGTAATTTGCCGTCCCGTCGGGAACCAGATGCGTGGCTGGTTCTTCCCCGCCTTTGGTGATCTTTTCCACAATGCGCCGTTTGTCAATTACCATCGCCAATGCCTGGCGCACTCGCGGATCATCAAATGGTTTGCGGGTAACGTTGAATCGGACGAAATACGTGCCCAGGTAGTTAAAAGTGTGAAAGTCCGGCCGCTTGAGCAGCACGTCGAGCAGTTCCGACGGAATCAGCGATGAATCCCAGACCACGTCGGCTTCGCCATGATCATATAGATTGAGCGCCACGTTCGCCGAACCAACGGGCAGGATGTCAATGATTTCGGATTGCGTGTGCGCGGCGTCCCAATAGCGCGGATTTTTCCTCATGCGCACCTTGTCATTCAGATGCCAATAAACCAATTCGTACGGCCCGCTGCTCGGCAGCGGCCGGGTCATCAGCCAACGGTCGCCATTTTCCTCAATCGTTTGGCGCGGCACGACACTGGCCAGCGGCATCGTGCAAATGTCGAGAAAGAACGGAACCGGAAGGTTCAGGTCCACGCGTATCGTGAACGGATCCAACGCGTGGACGCCTACCAGCGATGGATCCTTGATTGCCCCCGTATTGAACGCTTCGGCATTTTTAACGAAATAAAATTGGCCGGCGTATTCGGAAGCGGTCGCCGGCGCAAGCGTCCGGATCCAGGAATAAACGACATCATCCGCGCGGATCGGCCCGCCGGTGGACCAGACGAGGTTGGTGCGAAGGTGGAAAGTGTAAGTTCTTCCGTCTGGCGAGACGTCCCAACTTTCGGCCAGACCGGGAACAGGGCGCGCCGTTTTGGGGTCCACTCGCGTCAGGCCCTCAAACAATCCCTGGACGATCCGCATATCGGCCTGGCCGGTGATGATGGCCGGGTCGAGTGATTGCGGTTCGGCGCCGTTAAGGATGGTGACGTCGGCGGGCGGCTCGCGTCGGATGCAGCCGCAGAAAGAAATGCAAAAGAACGTTAAAAGAAAGAGCGCCGGGACTGACTTCGGCAAATTTGAATGAAAAGGCGGCCGTGGAAACAACCGGCTTTTGTCGTTTCCACATTCTTCATTCTGCATTCTTCAACTATTTTGCCGGCGCATTGGTCCCGGTCGGCAAGGGCAGTGTCAACAAACCGTTGGTCTGCGGAGCTGCGGCTGGCGCCGTGGAGGGGGCGGTGGCAGGCGGCGGCGCCGATGAAGGCGGCATTCCCAAACCCTGCGTCTGCTTTTGCTCGACGGCCTTGGTGAATTCGCTGCCAGTGCTGCGATGCATTTGTTCCTCCACATACCCAAGAATCAGCGCGATGATAAAGAAAATAACCGTGGCGTACTTCGTGACCTTGGTCAACACATTGCCGGAACCCGCGCCAAATAACGCATCCGCCGCCCCGCCGCCAAAAGCCAATCCCGCGCCGGCGTCCTTTTTTGGCAATTGGACCAACACCAGAAAAATCAGCAACGCGCAATTGACCACAAGCGCTATCGTTAAAAGACCTGCGATGAAAATCATGATTAAGCTTAAATCGAATTTTTAATAATGTCAGCAAAACTCCGCGCTTCCAGGGAAGCGCCGCCGACCAGCGCCCCATCCACGTCCGGCTGGCCCATCAATTCCTTGGCATTGTTGGGCTTCACGCTGCCGCCGTATTGGATGCGGACCTTCTTTGCAACCGTGGCATCAAACATTTTCCCAAGCAATTCGCGGATGAAGGCGTGCGCGTCCTGCGCTTGCTGCGTCGTGGCAGTTTTGCCGGTGCCGATGGCCCAGACCGGCTCATAAGCGACGATCGTTTCGACCATCTGATCCCTGGGCAGGCCGGCGAGGCTGCCGCGCACCTGCGTTTCCAATACTTCTTCAGTCCGGCCGGCTTCCCGTTCGGCCAGCGTTTCTCCGACACAGACTATCGGCTTCAAAGTCGCCGCGTGGGCCACCGCCGCTTTCTTGGCGATGAGCGCGTCGGATTCCTTCTGATACTGGCGCCGTTCGCTATGGCCGAGAATGACGTAACGGACGGAAAATTCCTTGAGCATTCCGGCGCAAATTTCCCCGGTGAACGCGCCGAAGTTGTTTTCGCTCATGTTCTGCGCGCCGAGCCGGATGTTCTTCATCTCGAGGATGGCTTTGGACACTGATTCCAAGGCGGTGAACGGTGGACAAACCACCACATCCACTTCCTTCACTTTTGCCAGTTCCAATTTCAGATTGTTCACCAGGGCCAGCGCCTCGGCGACCGTTTTGTTCATCTTCCAGTTCCCCGCAATGATTAATTTACGTTCTTTCATAGTCTAAATTGTTCTGCGCCAATTTTTAAGGCAAAGTCGCAAAGTCACTATTTGTCAGTCAAGGCCGCAACGCCAGGCAGGACCGCGCCTTCCAAAAACTCCAGGCTGGCGCCGCCGCCAGTGCTCATGAACGTCACCTTGTCGCCAAGTTTCGCCTTGTTGATGGCCTTGACGCTGTCGCCGCCGCCGATGATGCTCTTGGCGCCGTTCGTTTGCGTGGCTTCGGCCACCGCTTTCGCCACCGTATTGGTCGCCTCCGCAAACCGCGCATCTTCAAACATCCCCAGCGGGCCGTTCCACAGGATGGTCTTGGCCGTCGAAATAATTCTTGCGTAATTCGCCGCGGTTTCCGGCCCGGCGCCGAAGCCTTCGGCCTCGTCGGGAATGCCATCCTTCACCGTGCGAATGTTCGAATAATCAAAGACCGGCTTTCCCTTCTTGTTCAGTTTGCCCGTGTCCACCGGCGTGGCCACAACGATGTCCGTCGGCAATTGAAAACTCACCCCGAGCTTTTTGGCTTTCGCCTCCGCATCGAGCGCCGTCTGCTTGTGTTCCGGTTCCACCAGGGATTTCCCAACCTTTTCCCCGTGCGCCAGTTTGAACGTGTAAGCCATCGCGCCGCCGATGAGAATGGTATTGGCCTTTTCCAGCAACCGGTCAATGACCTTGATTTTGTCCGAAACTTTTGCGCCGCCAAGAATGACCACAAACGGCCGCGCCGGGTTTTCCAATTCGTCGCCGAGAAATTTTAGCTCACGTTCCATCAACAAACCGGCAGCGCATTTCCCGCCGCGTTTGGCGACAATCCGCGCCACGCCTTCCGTGCTGGCATGGGCGCGGTGCGCCGAGCCAAATGCGTCGTTGACATACACGTCGGCAACCTTGGCCAGCTTTTCGGCAAAAGCGGGATCATTCTTCTCTTCTTCGCCGTAATAGCGGACGTTTTCGAGCAACACCACGTCGCCGTCCTTCATCGAGGCTGCGGCCTTTTCAACCTTATCACCGATGCAATCGTCCACGAAGGCGACAGGTTTGCCCAGCAATTCGGACAATTTCGCCGCGACGGGTTTCAGCGACATCGAGGCGTCGCGCTTGCCTTTGGGCCGGCCCACGTGCGACGCGAGGATGATTTTTCCGCCTTTTTCGATGAGCAATTTCAGCGTGGGGAGCGTCTCGACGATGCGTGTGGCATCGGTGATTGCCATTTCTCCATTCTTTTCTTCCAGCGGCACGTTGTAATCAACCCGCACAAAGACGCGCTTGCCGCGGACATCCAGGTCTCGGACAGTAAGTTTAGCCATAAATTTTGAAAAATCGAAC
>JASHVW010000290.1 GCA_030044395.1 Verrucomicrobiia bacterium | reverse complement strand
AAATCCTCACGGTTTTGAGTCAGCGTCGCGGTCCAGCACGTCCAATCCAATTTTGTATAGGTTTTGCGATCATCAAGCGGAAGGCCGTATGGATTCTCCATGGTCTTGTAGAATTTCATCTCCTTTTGCGCAACAGAAGCAGGAAATAAATTCAGCCCCAAGATCCTGTCCCAGACCAAATTGTATTTCTGGCTCCATGTGCCCGGCTTGTCGAACGCAAGCCGAAAATGGTCCCCATCATCTGCTTCGGCAATCCAGCGTTGCGCAAATTGATGCGCCAGTTGGGAATATTCCGCCGCTTCCGCAGTGTCGCCCCGCATTTCACACATCTTTGCAAAGGCGCCAAGCGCACAGATTGTTTTGGCCGATAAATTGACGTTGTGGGCAAGATGCCCCGCAAAATCGTCCGTGCAAAGCTGGTTCTCCGGGTCAAACCCCTTTTGCTTGAGATAATCCGCCCATTGTTGAAGCTGTTTCCAATATAAACCGGCGAAATCCGCGTTCCCTTCCATTTCCGCCACGGCGCAGAAAAGAATAAGCAAGTTCCCGCTTTCCTCGACCGGCATCTGGTCGCGCGCGCTCACTTCGCCTCCACCGTAAACCTGGCCGTTTGCCTGCGGATACGTCCCCAAGTCGTGGGGCGCAAAGGGAAATTTCCAACGGTCGCTCGCGGCATAGTTCATAAACGGAACAAGAAACGATTTCGCCAGGGTGGGCCCAAACAACAAAAATTGCGGCGACATGGGATAAAACACGTCGGAAGTGCTGATGCAACCATTCGAATGATTCTCTTTGCAAAAGAACAGAGGCTCGCCGTTGTCGTCGGCCGCAAATTTTCCGGCCGCAAAACATTGCCGATAGGCGAGTGCGGCCAATTCCGCATAATTTTCCCCGCCGGCGGCGCGCAAGTCACCCATCAGTACATTATCAAACTCCGCGCAACGTTTTTGCAATGATGCGTAGTCGTGTGCCGCCGCCCGCAGCAGATCAGCGGCCTGCCAGCCATTGCGCCGCCAGTACGGCCGCAGGTCGTGCTTCATGTATTGGATCGAATACAGATCATCGTAGGCCAGTATCAAATGGCAGGAAACCGCTTTTGCCCCAACTCCCCCCAGGTCCGTCGCAAAGGCAATCACTGAATCATTACGATTATTGTTCTGAAGGGAAGCTTCGGCCGCAGGCGCGGGCAGCTTCCCATCGGTTATAAAACGGTTCCGTGCCATATAATCTAAATTAGCCGTGAGCGTTGCCCGTTCATCCTTGGGTACGGCCACATAAAAATAGCCCCAGTTGATGCGGACATCGTCTCCCTTTTTCTGCAAAACGGGCTGGTCCGCCGTGCCGACATCCCAGGCTCTTATTCCGGGAGAATCAGCCTTTTGAAAATTGACCGCTTCCTGCGGCTGATCCACGGCGATTTCGGAACTCGCGTCAAAATATATCGAGATCTTGTGCTTTTGACCGTCGGTTGACTGCGCTTGCCATGTCAGGTACGTGACCGGCCTGGACAACAGCTCCACATCCCACGGCAAATCGGCTGTCATGAATGTCAAAGTCAGGCGCACGCCATTGCCGTCAAAAACGTAAATCGTTCGGGTGGGCAGCACCTCCACGCTGGATTGAGGAAGCGCAGGCATGTCGGCGGGCTCCGTTCCCATAATTCGGAAAGTCTTCCCGTCAATACGCGCCAGGCTTGTCAGACGTTGAGGTTTTCCGGTCCAATGAGTTGTGTTTGTATCCGTCAGTTTGTCGGCTGCCGACCAGATGCTGAAATAAGGATCGCAGGCGACCAAAGGCACGGCGGGCGGGCGCAACGTCTCCGCATTAATGTATTGAAACGCTCCCAGATAAAAAACAATAAGGATCGAAAAACAACTCGTAACAAAACTAAAATAATGTTTCATAAAAACTTTGCTCCAAGCAGTTTAAAATCAGCGGTGAATAACCTGCTATTGTTCAAGCGCGCCAGCTGATTATTTGTTCAAACGCACTCGCCGCTTATTGTTCAAGCAGGTTGAAATTTGCCGACGTCAGGGACCACGTGGTTTCCGTATGCGGCTGGTTGTCATTGCTCCAGCGGCTCCGCCAATAATCGCTATTTGGGTTGATGACATCGTTTCGCAGGGGATTTTCCACATGACCATCCGCGAAAAGAATATCGGTGTGAAAATCATGCCGGTTACAGGGTACTTGCGGGTGCCACGTTGGATCCTGACCTTCGGTCCACCCAGAAATTAGGCCGGGAGTCGTATTGGCGTTAAATTGAATTTGGCCGGCTGGTGTGTCCGACCGGACATCGGCAATCACGATCATGTCCGTCGGATGACGCAACATTGATTCTTTAACTATATAGGCGTTGTTACCAACATCCCCGCCCATTCCCAGGTTAGAGAACTCGACGAGGCCCCAATCATTGTACCCCAATGAAAAACGGGTTCCACTATTGCCGCCACCGGTGGTGAGAATGCCAAAGGGGTCAATTTTGCCATTTTCACCGACTACCGCTTGAATGGTCTTATTCACATTGGTATCCCAAGCGGCTTGTGGAAGAGCCGCTGGACAAAAGAACGCATTGCGGTTAAGGCCCATTAAACTTAAAAGCCGCGGTTGC
>JASHVW010000289.1 GCA_030044395.1 Verrucomicrobiia bacterium | reverse complement strand
GCTGTATTTGCTGGTGACCGATGACACCGGGGGGCGCGTTTTCAAGGTCTCCGCAATTGGTCCGATGGTCTCGTTCAGCCGTCCGGAAGAGGAATTGGACTCTTATAGCAATTTGCACGTCCTTTACCAAAGCGGCGCCGAATCGTTTCTCTACTCAGTGATCAGCCCGGACGGCACCATCACGAAACAGGAGGTTTACGATTATTCGAATACTCGTCCGGAGTTGAGCCTCGATGCCGCCGGGAATATCGTAGTGGCGGGTGGCGTGAAGCGGGTCAAGCCCGTGGAACAACCCGTCATCGTGCCGCCGATTCAAATAGGCGGAGCCTCCAATGGCCAATAGGCCGCTGCCAGAGGGCGGCGTGGAAAAGGAAGATTCAAGATTGAGGCATAAAGCGGCCAGCTAATGGCTAAAGATTTAAATCCCTTCGCTCGCTCCAATTCTTCCTCCGCGCCAGATAGCGTCAGAGTCGGACAAATCCCGTCAGGACAACGGGTTCTATCAGTTTTTGTCCCTTCACCCGTTGCGGCAGCTTGCGACCCGTTTTGACCCTCTACGCCAGAAATCTGTGCGTACAGTTGTGTACACCCTCCCAAACGCGGCAGGTTCTTGATTGAATCATAAATCGGCAACTGCGAATCGTCCGTATAGCCGTCAGTTTGCCGAATGCTTTGATGCCGCATTTGCTTCCGCGTGAAATTCTCCGCTATGCCGTTTTTGCGAAGAAAAGTCGCCCAAGTATAGCGCAGAGCATGGAAATCAGCATATCCCTCGCCCTGTGCCCTCTGCGGTCCATCTTGACACGCCGCGCGGCTCCAGGTCCTTCGCCTCTAGGATTTGCGCGCGGTGGTTTTTGCTTTTGCAAATCGCGATGCTCCCGCGCACAATTGCCCCACGGCATAAATGAAACCGCAACACCCACTGGCAGAAGTATTCGGTTTTCCGGCAACCGACATGAGCGCGAGTGCCAACCGCCATCGTTCGAAGCGCCTCACCGGCGAAGCGCAGCGCGATGGACTGGACGACCGAAGCCAATTATCCCCGGCCAGATTATCTTTCGTCGTCACGCAAACGGCTTGCACCCCAGTTGATTTTCAAAGGCGGCATCATCAATGCCTGGGGCAAAAAGTCAGCAGTTGCATTGAACAAAGGGTTTTTCAACACGCTCCCCAAACTCCCCGAAGTCAAAAAGGAAGACGCGGACATTGCTTGGCTCATTTATGATTTGAAGCCACCGAAAAATCAGGGCGGGCATTACGAGCTGTTTCGTGAGCGGACGGTTTACACACGCTTCGAACCAGCGCTGAATCAAATCACAAAATCGCGCCCTGGCAAAATGGAAGATTTCATGCGACAGCTTCAGGAGAAGGTTGACGAGAAACTGGAAACGCCGCCAACCAATCGCACAATTGAAAATCCATTCGATAGATGAAATGACACAGACGTTCTTATTGCCAGAACTGGAAATCATCGAGCGCGACAAGCCGGTGAACGTCGCCTCCGTGCCGCAGCGCAGTCCGTTTCGTTATCCCGGCGGCAAGACATGGCTCGTGCCACTTTTCCGGCGCTGGATGTTCAGCCTGCCAAGCGAACCGAAATTGCTCGTTGAACCATTCGCCGGCGGCGGAATTATCGGCCTGACAGCAGCGTTTGAACATTTGGCGGACGAAGTTTTACTGGTGGAAATGGACCGGCAAATCGCCTCAGTCTGGAAAACGATTTTGGGCGGAAATGCGAAGTGGCTTGCCAGGCGCATTATTGATTTCGACCTGAATCCAGACACGGCAAAGTCGGAATTGAGCAAAACGCCCAAAAGCGAGCGTGAACTCGCATTCCAAACCATCGTTAAGAACCGCACTCAACACGGCGGAATTTTGGCTGACGGCGCCGGTGTTTTGAAATATGGCGAAAACGGCAAAGGCATTTTGTCCCGCTGGTATCCACAAACGATTGCCAAACGAATAACCAACATTGAGCTTGTGGCAGCCCGCTTGCGGTTTGCGCAGGGTGACGCCTTTGATGTCATTGCCGAACATCGCAAGAATCGGGATGCGGTTTTCTTCATTGACCCGCCTTACACGGCCGGCGGTAAACGTGCCGGCTCGCGGCTTTACACACATTCGGAAATAGACCACGAACACCTATTTAGACTTTGCGAATCATTACGCGGCGATTTCCTGATGACCTACGACAATGCCGACGAAGTGCGCACGTTGGCGGAACGGCACCGATTTGAAACCAAAGCCGTGCCGATGAAAAATACGCACCATGCGGAAATGTCCGAATTGCTGATTGGCAGGAATCTTGATTGGGTCCAGGACGGGGGAATTTTCCGCGAAGAACCGACCCACGTTCATGCGAACTCATCACGCCCCGCTCGATAATTTGCAGAATCGGCCGGAATTGTTTCAGCCGCACCGAGCCGCCTGCACCATCTGGTCGTGGGTGCGGCTGCGCGGCGAAATGTAGCGGTCGCAGAACCGCACCGTGACATCATAGACCAACCCACGTCGCTCTCAGTTGTTACTGCACCAAGTCTTCCCTCGACAGCACTCGCGGCTGCATTTGGTTGACAATGATGCGCACGCGGTCGAGGACCATGTCCTGCGTTTCGGCCAGCTTGTAGGATTTCAATTCCACCCGCACGGTCGCCAGCGGGTCCCCATTGCGGTCGTTTAGTGGATAATCTACTGCCACCGTTCCCCGGCCATGGCCATAAAAAATCGCGCCGTTCTCATAAGTCTTCCTTTCCGCGTCGGTTCCCAACCGCCCAATTTCGGCTTGATCCGTGCTCGCAATGATTCGCATTTGGCCTTGGTCGTCGGGCAGGTAAATTCGCAGTCCGAGGATCCTGGGAAATTTTTTCATGACGCTGTTGACGAGGACCTGGGCCGGCGAAACAATCGGCGTGTATTCAATTCGGGTATTGGCGAAATAACTGACTGCGTCGGATTTGGTATAAAATCCAATTTTACCTTCTGAAAAGGAAGTGTCTGTGAGCGAGGAGCACAGTTGGCCGTCATACCAAAAAATGATCTGGTCGCCGAGGCATTGCACGGACAGGGTATGCCAGACATTCGTGGAAATTTTCAGTTCCGGCCCCAAAATATTTCCGAACAGGCCGTCGACAACCTTGTAAAAGCGCACGTTATGGCCGAGGGCGCTGGCGCGGACGACGTAAAAATTGGAGGCATTTTGATAACGGAAGACGATTCCAGCCATTTGTTCGGCGGCGCCGCTGACGATTTTAAATTCCGTGGTGGCCTTGAAGTTTTTGAAGGTGGCGCCGTCGTAAATCAACATTGGAAAATGTTCATCAGTGGGGTCTTTGCTCAATTGCGCCAGCACCTGGCGGGTGGCGGCGGAGGGCGTTGGCGTCATTTGTGGCATCACCGGGTAGAAGTCCGCCGGCACGGCGTCGGCAATGATTTTCCAATCGCCGGGGAGGCCGGAGCCGGTGAGGGCGCTGGTAAAATTCGTCGGGGTCTGTCCGAGGGCGAAACGGTTGAAATCAATGGTGATTTCAGCGCCCGCCGCGGAAAAACCGAGGAGGACCAGGAACAAGAGAGAAAACTTATGCACGCGGCAGGTTTGCAAATGGCGGGAAAGGCGACAAGGAATAGACGGCGGCGGCGACATCCGGATCATTGGCCGGAGTAAAAGGCCTCCACTTTGGCTGAAACGTCTTTATAGGCGGCGTCCATTTCGTAGATTTGTTTGAATTGTTCGATGGCCTCCTCTTTTTGCCCCATGTTTTCGAGCACGGAGCCAAGGTTGTATATCAAATCCTTTTTCTCCTCGTCGAAAATCGTCTTCTCCTTGATGGCATTTTGCAGCGTGCGTGCCGCCAGGTCATTCATTTTTCGCTTGGCGAAACATTGCGCGAGATAGCTCATGGACGCCAGCCGCTTGTGGGGATTGCCCTGGGCCTTTTGAAATTCTTGGATCGCCTCGCCGATCTTTCCCGCCTGGAAATAAAGCTGCCCCATTTCAAAGCGAATGGCCAGATCGGTCGGATATTTTTCAACGCGCTTCTGGCATTCAGCAACCTGATACGCCAGTTTTTCGGCTTTGATCTTCTCAACTTGCGTGGCGTGGTCGGGCTCGAACGGATTGAGCTGCTCGATTTTGAAATCGTACTGCTTGACAACCGTTTTTGCCATTGCCAGTTCCAGGGAAGGATCGTTGCCCATGTCCGAATTTTTGATGCGGTCGTAAAGGCTGAGCGCCTTTTCGAATTGCTTTTTCTCGGTGTACAGGTCGGCAAGTTGGCGGACAAGCTTCAGATTGTTCGGCTCTTTCTGCAGGCGGTCTTCGTACTCGCCAATGAGCCGCTCCGTGACATCCTCGGATTTTTCGACGCGGTGTTCCTGTTCGAGCGCCGTGGCCTGCTCCTTGTCCCGCAAAATATCGCGGTAGGAGCCTTTGCCGCCTTCAAGGGCGCCGTAGCCGCCTTCGTTCAGGGACTTGCGGGCCGACAAATCCTTGAGGGCGTCGTTTAACTCGCCGTCCCCCGGATTGTCCCGGATCATATCCAGAAGGATCTTTTCCGCGCGCGAGCTTTCACCGATTTCCGAAACCGCCTTGGCAAATTCAATCACCAGGCCTTTGTCCTTGGGAGAATTCTTGACGAGGATTTCGTAGGAAAGCGCCACCGTGCGGGGCAGTTCCAGCGCATGCCCGGCATCCACGATGATGCGGTGCGCCGCCGAATTATTGGGGTCGGCGTTCAGGATTTGTTCCGCGGTGGCCATCGCTTCGCCGGGATTCTTGTTTAAAGATATGCGTGCCTTGGCGACTTGAGGCGAGGAACCGGCCCCGCTGAGCATCTTTTTGAAGAAGCCGCGGCTGGCGCCGGCCTTGCGAAATTGGGCGTCGCGTAACATCTTGCGGCAATCAAAAAATGCCGGCTCCTTTTCAAGTGCCTGGTTCAACAGGGCAATGGCGTAATCGAGATTCTCCCTTGCCATGGCCTCGGTGCCTTTGGTGAACAGCTTTCGGGCGTCGCCCGAGATTTCATTCAGATTTTTTTCGGCCATAAATCAAATTATCCGCAATCATCATCCGTCACCCGCACTGCGCCTTCTGCCGCAGGGCATGGTCCGCTAAAACCAGCGCCGTCATGGCTTCTACCATCGGAACCGCCCGCGGCAATACGCACGGGTCGTGCCGCCCGCGGGCCTTCAGTTTGGTGTTCGCCAAACGAACATCCACGGTGTCTTGTTCGTGCATCACCGTGGCGACAGGCTTGAACGCGACGCGAAAAAAAATCGTCTGGCCATTCGAGATGCCGCCCTGGATCCCGCCGGAAAAATTCGTCGTCGTAAAGACGTTCTTATTTCGGGCGCGGAAGGCGTCGTTATGCTCACGGCCTGTCATCCATATACTATCAAAACCTGAGCCGATTTCAAACCCCTTTGATGCGGGCAGGCTCATCATGGCTTTCGCCAGGTCGGCGCCGAGTTTGTCGAATACCGGCTCGCCCCACCCGGCGGGAACGCCCCGGGCAATGCCCTCGACGATTCCGCCCACCGTATCGCCGGCTCGGCGCATCTCATCAATCAACGCAATCATCTTTTCCGCGGCAGTCTTGTCCGGACAACGGACGATGTTGGACTCGACGTCTTTAAGTCTTGCCTTGTCCGGGTCAATGTCGGCGGAGATATTTTGGACCTGTTTGACGTAGGCCAGGGTCTCGACCCCGAATCTCTCGCGGAGAATTTTTTTGGCAATGGCGCCGGCGGCAACGCGGCCGATGGTTTCGCGGGCGCTGGCGCGTCCGCCACCCTGCCAGTTGCGAATGCCGTATTTGGCGAAGTATGTGTAATCCGCATGCGACGGACGGAATTTCTCCTTCATTTCCAAATACGCATCCGGACGGGCGTCTTCGTTTTTGACCCACAGGCAGATGGGGGACCCAATGGTTTTGCCTTCAAACGTGCCGGAAAGGATCTGGACGACGTCCGGCTCGCGGCGGCGGCTGGTAATTTTGGATTGGCCTGGACGGCGGCGGTTCAATTCCGGCTGAATATCCGCTTCGGTCAATTTCAATTTTGGGGGGCAGCCGTCCACGACCACGCCGACACCGCCGCCGTGGGATTCACCCCAGGTGGTGATGCGGAACAATTGCCCGAAAGTGCTTGCCATAGTTTCATTGTAGGAGCCGGGGTGACGAGGCTCAATTTAAAAAATCGTCGCTTAATGTAACAGGTTGATGGTGTAGGGTTCCGCGCGCAGAAACTCGCCGAATTCTGGCGTACCAACAGAATGGCCTTGAGATAGCGCTGGTTGCGTTTTTGAAAATAAACCTGATGTTCTCCACCCCCGCCAAACTCAGGTGGGAGACGTCGGCCCGGACCTGGCTTTCTGTTTTCTTTGGCCCATTGGATGAGCAGTAAAAGTGAAATGCGCCGCAGCAGCCCGTAAAGGTGGTTGCGCTCGTGGGTGTAAGTCCCACCCGTCGAATTGGACGGTTCACGACGGAACGGCCCGGTGCCTGTCGCCCCGTAAGGCGGCGAGGGGAGTAAGCAGTCCGGGTCAAG
>JASHVW010000288.1 GCA_030044395.1 Verrucomicrobiia bacterium | reverse complement strand
CGTGCTCTCTTCCCGTTTCAACCCAATGAAACCCACCCGCGCGTGCGGAATCAACTGCAAAATCGAATCCAACATCCCCAGCCCGGCGCGCAGGACCGGCACAAGGACTACCTCGCGTTCCAGTTGATAACCCTCCGCCGGCGCCAGCGGGGTCCTCACCTTGATCTTCTTCACGCCAAAACTGCGCGTTGCTTCATAAATCATCAACGAAGAAATTTCGCCGAGAAGCCGCCGGAATTCCTGCGGGCGTGTCCGCTGGTCGCGCAGTCGTGCAAGGTTATGTTGCACGAGAGGGTGCGCGATGACAGTGACCCCCTTCATTTAATCTGAAGGCGGCAACCAGAGGAAATAACGCTGGCCAGCCTGCAGTTCGGGTCCTTTGACTCCAAGATCGAGCTTGATATCGGGCGCCTTGCTGCTCTGGCCGAACATCGAAAGCAAATCCGAAATATCATATCGCTCGCGATATTCAATTAGGTTGGCGTTCTTGATGCCAGTGATTTCCTTCGTCTTATCCACCGCGTCATCGAAATCGCCGAGTTGGTCCACAAATCCCAGGTCCAGCGCCTGCTGGCCGGAGAGCACACGCCCGTCGGCATATTCTTCCCAGTCCGGCGCCAACGCTTTCCCATCCGTGCCATTGGCCTTGTGAGCCGCGTCGCGACCGGCCTGAACCACGTCTTTGAATTGTTGGAACGTCTCGTCAATTAACCCCTGTACCATCGCATGTTCTCCCGCCGGAACCTCATTGGTTTCCCGCATTCCGCTCAACATGTCCTTATACTTGCCGCTCTTGTAAACCATCGGGTACACGCCGATTTTGTCCATCAATCCACGATAATTAATGCCTTCCATGATCACACCGATGCTCCCAGTCAATGTCAGCTTGTTTGCGACAATCCACCGGCTCGCCACCGAGATGTAATATCCGCCGCTGGCATCGAGGCTCCCCATCGAACAGATGACCGGCTTGTGCGATTCATTTTGAAACTTTGCCACCGAGCGATTGATCTGGTCCGACGCCATGACCTCGCCGCCCGGGGAATCCACTTTAAGGATGACAGCTTTGACGCGAGGGTCATCCTTCGCGCGGTCCAGTTGCGCGCGGATCACTTCCACCATGTCATTGCCAGCCTGGTCCACCGTCTCGCTGCTGATGATGCCTTCCAGCGGAATGATGGCGATTTTGTTGTGCGCGTTGTTGTCCTTGACAATTACCTCGTCGAAGCGCGGGCCGGCTTCAGTGGTGACGGTGCCGAAATTTTCATTGAAACCGCGCCCAAGCAGAGCATGGGAAATTGCCTGCACGAAGTTCCCAAACACACTGAAAATCAACAGCACGAGCACAATGATGGCAAAAACCATCCATCCCCGGCTCTTGCGTGGTTTGGGAGGCGGCGGCGCGGCAATGATGGGTGGCGCCGGTGGCGGAGGCGGAGGCGCGTCTGGCGGAGGAAATGAATTGTCCATAGCGAAAGAAGGTAACGTCACTAACAGCGCGTGACAAGTGACAAGTAGGATGGAGAAACGGAAAGCCGAAATGCTTTATTACACCGGGAGATTCTTGACTCCCGTCACCAACATTGTTGTACCAGTGGTTTGATTTCCGCCTCGTAAATCGCGGCTATTTTTTTCGTCGTCGCTTTGGGCAGCGGTCTTAAACCCGAAACCGCGATATTCTCGGCGACCTGCGCGGGGCGTTTCGCTCCCGGAATCGCGCAGGTCACTTCGGGAAATTCCAGAATCCAGCGCAGCGCCAACTGGGCCATTGACCCATCTTTTGGCGTCAACAATTTTAATGCGTCCACCACGCGCAAACCCGTCTCAAAATCCACGCCGGAAAAAGTTTCGCCACGGTCAAATGCCTCGCCGTGCCGGTTGAAATTGCGATGGTCATCCCTGGCAAATACGCTTTCGTGCCTGATTTTGCCCGTCAACATTCCCGACGCCAGCGGCACGCGCGCGAGAATCCCCACCTGGCGTTTCCCCGCCCGTTCAAAAAACAAGTCCGCCGGTCGCTGGCGAAAAATATTAAAGATGATTTGCACTGACTGGACATTTGGAAATTCAATCGCTTTTAGCGCTTCCTCGACTTTTTCCACGCTTACGCCGTAATGAAGCAATTTTCCCGCCTTTACCAGTTCGTCCAACATGCCGAAAACTTCCGGCATATAATAGACCGCCGTGGGCGGGCAATGCAGTTGCAGCAAATCAATCGCGTCCGTTTCCAGGTTTCTCAAGCTGCGTTCGATCCAGGCCGTCAGGTTGTCGCGGTTGTAGCCCTCGGGCGTTTGTTTGGGCAACCGCCGCCCGGACTTGGTGGCGATGCGAAACGTTTCCCGCCGTTCCTTCCTTAATTTGGCCAGCAACCGCTCGCTTCGGCCGTCGCCATAAACATCCGCCGTGTCAAAGAAATTCACGCCGCCATCGAGCGCCGCGTGGAGCGCGGTCAGCGATTCCTTGTCGTCGACCTCGCCCCAAGCGCCGCCGATGGCCCATGCGCCAAAGCTGATTTCTGAAATTTTCCAGCCCGTGCGTCCGAGTTCGCGGTATTTCATGCGGGGAAAATTAGCGGAAATGCGAGGAGTGTGAAGTAAGAACTATGAAGACAATTTTTCACCTTCCCTTTTGTCCTTGCACTTCTGTTTTCTTCACCAACCCGCCATGGGGCATTGAGCACAGGAGGCTGACGGACGGCACGGTTCGCCCTCCAGCCGCCTCATGTTTTGGCGGATGGCCTCGCCAAAATCATTTAGCATGACATACCGGTGACGATAGAGTCCTCGTTTATTCGGCCGGATGGCACTCAATTCGCGGGGAATAAAAGCAGAAGGCAGCGTAAAGTTGCCGTCGGCCTCCGGACGCCCGCCGGATTCGAGCCAGAATTCATCGTAATCCGCCCGGATACCGGGCCGCCTTTGGCGCAAATTGCGGGTTTCGTTGCTCACCGCGCGAATGCTTTCAATGTTCCAGTAAGATGCGATTTCCTGGAGCGCGAATAAAAGCAGGGCTTTGGGCCGCAAGCCGAACATTTCCCGCGTAATCGCCGCCACATATTCGCGCTGATTCGCGGCCTTAAATCCTTGAAGGCCGCCAATGAATATCTCCCGGTGCCACGGCTGGCAGGAGAACACGCAGAAGGATAGGACAAAGACACGGGATTGCTTTTGCTCGTCGTAGAAAATGAGCGATAATTCGCCCTCTTTCTCGTACAAGTCATGATAGAACAATCGCAGGCTGAAGGTGCCCGTGCCGGACGCCGGCACTTCAGCGAGCCATGCGCCGGGCACCGTATAAATTTCTGCAAACGCCGCCGCCGTAAAATGTTTCAATGTAAAACAATAATGTTGCCGCAAAATCCGCCAGCGCTGTCTGGTGTCAAGCCCCCGAAGCAGGTAAGGTCGTTGCAGTTTCAACAGTACCCGCGGATGACTTTCTGCCAGCGGCGCCAACTCGGGGGATTGCAACAAGTCAAACCAGTCCTGGCTCAATTGCGGCGAGGCGGCGCCACGGGCAATGAACTTCAATTTATGTTTCCAGCCGGTCAGCCCAAGTTTGGAATGCACCTTGAACGCATTGGCCAGCAATGCGCCTGGAAAACGCAGCAACCGGGGGAGCATCCGCCGGCCACTCCTCCAATTCGGGCCTTCGGCAAACTCGCTGGAGTGGGAGTTTGCGCTCGAAGGACTTATCAATGGCTGTAACGAAACAACCATCGCTTTAGGGTTCAACTGATGAGATCAGCATCCCATAAATCGGAAACTTTTACAATGGAATTCTTTCCTCTTACAGTCTTTGCGCTGTAGCGCCTTTGCGTTAATTTCCCTTCATGCAACCTGAAAAATTAACCATGAAATCGCAGGAGGCGCTCCAAGCTGCCCAGCGTGTCGCCCGCGATTATTCCCACCAGGAGATTGACGGTGAGCATCTGGCGCTCGCGCTCATCGGCCAGGGCGACAGCCTCATCCCGGACTTGCTTGAACGCATCGGTGTGCCGGTCGCGAGGCTCAAACCGGATTTGGAGGCCGAACTGGCTCGCCGGCACAGAGTCCAAGGCGCGGGGGATGCGTATGCCGGCGGCGATTTGCGGAAATCGCTGGAAGCCGCCCAATCCGAGGCTTCCAAACTCAAGGATGAATACGTCAGCACCGAACACCTGCTGCTCGGACTGCTGGACAGCGGCGGACCCTCATTGAAGAAGATTTTTTCCAAACACGGCCTCAAGCGCGATGCCGTTCTCAAAGCGCTCGCCGATTTGCGCGGCAACCAGCGTGTCACCGATGAAAATCCCGAGGCCAAATTTCAGGCGCTCGAAAAATATGGCCGCGACCTCACGGCCCTGGCGCGGCAGGGGAAAATTGACCCGGTGATTGGCCGCGACGAGGAAATCCGGAGGGTGATGCAAGTGCTCACCCGCCGCACCAAGAACAATCCCGTGCTCATCGGCGAGCCAGGCGTCGGCAAGACCGCCATCGCCGAAGGCCTGGCACGGCGCATCGTCAGTGGCGATGTTCCTGAATCCCTCAAGAACAAGCAGTTGGTGGCGATGGACCTCGGGGCGATGATTGCCGGCGCAAAATATCGCGGTGAATTTGAGGACCGGCTCAAGGCGTTTCTGAAGGAAATTGTCGCCGCCGAAGGCAAAATCGTTTTATTCATTGACGAATTGCACACGCTGGTCGGCGCGGGCGCGGCGGAAGGCGCCACCGATGCGGCCAACATCATGAAACCGCAACTGGCCCGCGGCGAATTACGCTGTGTGGGCGCAACGACGCTCGATGAATACCGCAAGTATATCGAGAAAGACCCGGCGTTGGAGCGGCGCTTTCAGCCGGTGATGGTTTCGGAGCCGTCCGTTGAGGCGACGATTGCCATTTTGCGCGGGCTTAAGGAGCGCTACGAAGTCCATCACGGCGTGCGAATCCAGGATTCGGCGCTCGTGGCGGCGGCGACGCTCTCGCATCGCTACATTACGGACCGGTTTCTGCCGGACAAGGCCATTGACCTAGTGGACGAAGCGGCGTCCCGCATCAAAATGGAGCTGGATTCCAAACCGACGGAACTGGACCAGTTGGACCGGCAGATTTTGCAGTTGGAAATCGAGCACGCCTCCCTGGCGAAGGAAAAGGACGCGGCGAGCAAGGAACGGTTGAAGCGGCTAGACCGGGAACTTGCCGACCTCAAGGAAAAATCGCGCGCTCTCACGGCCCAGTGGCAAAACGAGAAAAGCGCCGTCAATGCCGTCAGCGTGGTGCAATCGCAACTGGAGCAGGCAAAAATTGAATTGGAGCAGGCGCAACGGAAAGGCGAATTGAACCTGGCCGCGCAAATTCAATACGGGAAAATTCCCGAGTTGGAGAAGAAGCTGGGGGCCATCGAAAAGCAATCCACACAGACCAACCGCGCCTCGTTGTTGCGGCAGGAAGTGACCGATGAGGACATCGCGCGCGTCGTCGCTTCGTGGACGCACATCCCCGTTTCGCGCATGCTCGAAGGCGAGCGGCAGAAGTTGGTGAAAATGGAGGAGCGCCTGGCCCAGCGCGTCATTGGGCAGAAGGAAGCCATCAAGGCAGTCTCCGATGCCGTCCGCCGCGCCCGCAGCGGGCTGCAAGATCCGAATCGCCCGATTGGTTCGTTCATTTTCCTCGGGCCAACCGGTGTCGGCAAAACGGAGACCGCCCGCGCGTTGGCGGAATTCTTGTTCGATGACGAAAACGCGATGGTTCGCATTGACATGAGCGAGTACATGGAAAAATTTTCGGTGCAACGGCTGATTGGCGCGCCGCCAGGATACGTCGGCTATGAAGAAGGCGGCCAGTTGAGCGAAGCCGTCCGCCGCCGGCCCTATTCCGTCGTGCTCTTCGATGAGATCGAGAAGGCGCATCCCGACGTTTTCAATGTGTTGCTCCAGGTACTGGATGATGGCCGGCTCACCGACGGCCAGGGGCGAACCGTGGATTTCAAAAATACGATCGTCATCATGACGAGCAACATCGGGTCACCCATCATCCAGGGATATTTCATGGAGGGGAAAAACTCCGCGGGCGCCCGGGCGGCGATGGAAGACAAGGTCATGGCTGAAGTGAAAAGGCATTTCCGTCCGGAATTCCTCAACCGCGTGGATGACGTTATTATTTTTCAAAGCCTTGACGAAGAGGAACTTGCAAAGATTGTTGAAATTCAGATTGCGCGATTGGAAAGACGGCTGGCGCAGCAAAATCTTACGCTCACGGTGGACGCGGGCGCGAAAACGCTGCTGGCCCGGGAAGGCTATGACCCGCAATTTGGCGCGCGCCCGCTAAAGCGGACCGTGCAAGAACGCCTGCTCAATCCGCTTTCCATGCGACTACTCGAAGGCGAATTCAAGCCGGGGGACAAAATCAAAGTCACCGCGGACGATGACAAGTTGGTCTTTGCGAAGAAATAAATTATTTTGCCGGCAGCGATTCGGAATCTGGCACTGAATCCCCAGGAATCAAAATCCGGACAGGTTCCTTTGCCCGTTATTCTCGCGGTCCGTTCAGTGGCGGCTGGTGCAGCGCCCATTGGAGATTTAGCTGCGGAATCACGCCGCTAAGACGTTGAAAATCCAGAGGCTTGACGAGGCAGGTGTTCGCGCCCTGTCTCAGGCTCACGGCCATGGTGCGCTCATCCCCTGTGTCGCACAAGGCGACTACAGGAATGGAACGCGTGCGGGGATCTTTGCGGATGCGCTCGAGCACCTCGGAACCGCTCATGCGCGGCAAGTCCAAACTGAGCAGAACCAGTTGAGGGCGTCCACCGGGGGCGCGGCCCGAGAACCGTCCCGTGCAAAGAAGAAAATCCATGGCACTCACCCCATCATGAACGGTGAAAATCCGGTTCGCGATTTTGGCATGCCTGAAGGTCTGCATCGTGACCCGAACTTCGCCCGGGTCGCTTTCGACATAGAGAATATCCACCACCCCTCCATTAACGACTGATGTGGCAGGATGGGCATCACCGCTAAAAATCGCGGGCAGGGAGGTATCCAAGGCGCGCGCCAACCGTGCGATGCTTTGCAACGAAACATTGCGCGCCCCCCGTTCAACATCCGAAATATAAGTCCGATGCAATGTGGCGCGTTCGGCCAATTCCTCTTGTGAAATGCCCAAGCGCTTTCGCCACATCCGGATTGACGCGCCGAATGATTTTTTTAAGTCGTTCTCTCGCACAACATTGCCCACAGTTTCCACAGCAGAGCATAACAATCTCCGCAACAGACTATGAGTGACCCCCCCCGCTCACCAGACCGCCTTCAGGGGACGGTGCGAACAGCCTCCGCAACAACATACAACAATCTGGAATTTCTGCAAAATTGGATTTACCCGGCACTGCAAAGGAAATATATTTTGGGGCTGGCAGCCGACGTGGCGGAACTGGCAGACGCGCTAGACTCAAAATCTAGTGACCTCACGGTCGTGTGGGTTCGACCCCCTCCGTCGGCACCATGAATAGCTCACTTATCCCGCCGTGCCTTCATTTTCAGCACCACGATGCTATCCGCCGGCATGGTGTAATCAAAATTGGGTCCGATGTTGGTGACCATGGTGATGACGGGAACCACGTTTTCCGGGTGGCTGATCGAGTTTGAGGCGTCAGGGCGCCCCGCTAACGTGATGGCGTTGCCTTTGGGAGCGAGCGAAGTGGCGCCTGTGACCTCGAAGTTTAGAGTCTTGGCGGTGGCCTGCGGATTCACCAGCTTCACCAAAATTTCCCCGGTCTTGCCATCCCGTGTGGCGCAACCTTGGACAGGCGTTTGGATGGAGGCGGTGGACAGGATTTCATCGCCGAGGTTCCGGCTGAACATTTGGATCGCGTAATAGCTCGGTGACCCGTAGCACGAAATCGCATCGTAACCAATCAAGTCCGGACGCCATTGCCGCGCGCCGG
>JASHVW010000287.1 GCA_030044395.1 Verrucomicrobiia bacterium | reverse complement strand
TTGTGCGCCATTCTTTTCCAGCCTTGGATAAAAGCGCTCTCAATTCGTCGTCGGTGAACGGACGGCGGCTTTCGTGCTCGGTCTGAATGAACTCGACGTGTTCTGCGGGGTTGAATTCCAACTGACGGCTTTTCACCGCAGCATTGAGCGCGGCTTTCAACACCTTAACACCTTTGTTCACGGTGGACGGTGAGACGCGCTTGGCCAGATGCGTTTTGAATTCCTCGACTTGGCGTGGTTGCAACATCGTCAGGGCGCGGTCGGAGCGTGCTCCCAAAAACTTGAGAAACAACTTAATGATGCGCTGGTACTCAATCACGGTCGCCTTGCTTGCATCCGTGCGCCCGGCAATCCACACATCCAGCCAGCCACGCACTGTGTAGGACGTGAACTCACCGCCGGAAATGCGGATGAACTGCTCGACGGCGGGCTTCAAAACCGATTCGGCACGGGTTGCGGCCAGTTGGCCGTGAGTTTCGGCGATGGCCTCGCACGTCTCGCGCACAAGTCTTAACGCCTTTTCATTCGACAACCTGCCCTGCCGAGTCAGCGTAGCTGCGCGCTCGACATTTACGCAAATTGTCCGGGCGACTTTGGCGTTCTCTGTGCCGGTGCTGCACTTGCGCCGGAAGCCTTCAGGGTCATAGTAGTGACAGAACCAATTCGGCTTGTTGTGTTCTCTGTGGATGCTTGCCATATTGGGGTAACGATACGGGGTAACGTCCACTCTTGTCAAGTATATCATATTTGTTGGGTTTTCTGCGTTTTTGTATGGCCAAGAGGTCAAAAACGTCGTGCGGGTTCGAGTCCCGCCACCGGCACCAATTTGAAAATAACCTTTATTTTCAATAGTTTTGTGATTGTTAATGAGTTGACAGCGGGCAAGGTATGACGTTTGGGTCGAAATGGCAGAACGTCCAAGCAAAGCTCCGTTTATTGGTGGGATCCCTTGTCAGAACTTATAGAATTGGAAAATCCGCTTCAAGGATTGTCTTATGGACAATACTCGGAAAAATTTTCACGTTGCATAATTCAAACCGCCAGCAACGGATTTGGCCAGTCTGACCGGTTCATCCTTCCCCGACCACCAAGGCTCCTTCGCGGGAGGGATTTTTGAACCTTATGCCTTTGACAAATGAAACAGGCAAAGCCGGAAAGTGGGGCGCCGCCAGCATCGCGATGGTTGGTGCGCTTTATACTTGACATAATCTCTGCTAATTTGGTAAGGAAATCCCGTTTCCGGCACTCCGTCATCGCCTTTATGGCTGAACCCCAAAACCGAAACAAAGGAGAAACCTTTGATGCTATGAAAAATCAAACCCGAAATCTGTCAGTCGCGCTGGCATTGCTCGCGCTCTCAACCCTCAACTCTCAACTCTCAACCGGCTTTGGCCAGGGCACGGCGTTCACCTACCAGGGCCAGCTTCAGAATGACGGCAGTCCGGCGGATGGCAGCTATGACATGGTATTCACACTTTTCGCCACCAATATCGCCGGCGTCTCGATTGCAGGGCCTGTGACGAACGCCGCCACAGCGGTAAGCGATGGATTTTTCACCACAACGATTGATTTCGGGCCGGGTGCATGGGACGGCCAGACCAACTGGCTGGAAATTGCCGTGAGCACCAACGGAGCGAACGCTTTCAGCACTCTTGCCCCACGCGAGCAAATCATGCCCGTGCCCTACGCCATTTTTGCCAACACGGCCATCAATGTGCTGGGCACGGTGAACCCGAGCCAGTTGAGCGGCCCCATCTCGCTGGCGCAATTGCCCGCTACGGTCATCACCAACGGGGCGACTGGCGTGAGCATCTCCGGCGCCTTCATCGGCAACGGCAGCGGTTTGACCAATCTGAATTCGGCGCGATTGACCAGCAATTTCGGCAGCAACTTCTACTTGGGGCCGGCGGGCAATACAACAACGAGCGGCGCAGACAACACGGCCAACGGCTATCAAGCGCTCTTCCATGGCGGGACATATTCTTGGAACACGGCCAATGGAGCTCAGGCGTTGTATGAAAACACGAGTGGCACCGATAACACGGCCACTGGCTTCCAGACGCTTTACAGCAACATGAGCGGCGGCCTGAACACGGCCACCGGCGTTGAGGCGCTTCAAGCCAACACGATTGGTTCCCAGAACACGGCCAATGGCTCGGATGCGCTTTATCTCAATACCACGGGCTCTTACAACACCGCGAATGGCGCTTATGCGCTTTACAGCAACACGACCGGTAACGACAACACGGCCAATGGCTGGGAAGCGCTTTATAACAGCACGACCGGCGTCGACAACATGGCCGATGGCTATTTTTCGCTTCTACTCAGCACGAAAGGCTCCTTTAACACGGCCGCCGGCGTTGCGGCGCTTTTGAATAACACGAGCGGCTCGAACAATATCGCCCTGGGCTATCAGGCAGGTTATAGCATCACCACTGGCAGTTCCAACATTGACATTGGCAATGTGGGCGTCTCCTCGGATAGTGGCATCATTCGCATTGGTACGCCGGGAATTCACGCCAACACATTCATCGCGGGGGTCATCAATGGCAACGGAGCGGGCTTGACGAATCTCAATGCGTCGCAATTGACGGGTACGGTGCCCGTGGCGCAACTGCCCGCCGCTGTCGTGACAAATAATGACACCGCCGTGACGTTCAACACGCTCACTCTCGACAATACGTTAAACCTGCCAGACCCGGTTTCTTTTGATGCCGCCGGCAACCCGTTTTTGTACTCGTCCGCTGGCAATGGAAATCTTTTTATCGGCGACTTCGCGGGTGCTTCCGCCGGCGAAGGCGCCCGGAACACAGCGTGCGGCGACGATGCGCTTGGCAGCAACGCCGGCGGTTCCAACAACATCGCCCTGGGCTATCAGGCAGGTTACAACTTCACCGGCTTGGAAAGCAGCAACATTGACATTGGCAACGAGGGAGTTGCCGGTGAAAACGACATCATCCGCATTGGCGCCGGCCAGACCGCGACCTATTTGGCAGGCAATGTCTATGCCAGCGGCGCGGTCTTCTCCAATGGTGTTGACCTGGTCAGCGACCGCAACGCCAAGGAAAATTTTGTCTCTGTCAACCCAGTGCAAGTGCTGGACAAGGTGACTTCGATGCCCGTGACCGAATGGAATTACAAAACGGACACCGGCACAAGGCACATCGGCCCAATGGCCCAGGATTTTTACAGCGCGTTCAACGTGGGGACGGATGACAAGCACATCTCGATGGTGGACGAAGGAGGCGTGGCGCTGGCCGCCATCCAGGGGTTGAACCGGAAAGTCGAAAATGAATTGAAAACCAAGGATGCGGAAATCCAAAGGCTCGAACAGCAAAATGATTCTTTGGCGGAGCAATTGAGCCAATTGCTGTCCGCGGTAAAATCGCTTGAAGCAAGGAATGCAGCCGTGCAATGAATAGTGCCGCCGAATGATCGTGCCGGCGCTTGATGGAACAACAGGCATGCCACGAGCGCCATCGCGCGCTTGCTTCGGGGCGGGAAGTAAATGAAGCTTGTCCTATGAGCGTATCGGATACGGGAGGTTCCGCAGCCATCAAACACTCAAAGCCGACTGATGAGCTGGAGGCGGGCGTTCGCCGGTGGGGCGACAAAATCTTTTCATTGATGGAATCAGCCGGGGCGCCGTCATTCTTCACAAAAAATGGCATGGCCGGCGCGATGATGGATTGGGCAATGCGCGATGAACATTTTAAGACGCAACTATTTCGTTTCGTTGACGTGTTGCCGACGTTGACTTCATCCGGTGAGGTTTCGCGGCATCTCAAGGAGTATCTGGCTGATGACCAGGTTCATCTGACGCCGGGCCTGCGGGCAGGGCTGACCGTTGCGGCCGGAGCGCCGTGGTTGCTGAGTTCCGCCGTCAAGGGACAAGTGACCAGCCTGGCGCGCCAGTTCATGCTCGGGAATAATGAGAAAGAAATCACTGCGGAACTTCGGCAGCTTCACGACCGGGGGATTGCGTTCACGGTGGACCTGCTGGGCGAAGTGGTCCTGAGCGAGGCCGAGGCCGGCCAGTACGCGGCGCGATATCTGGACATGATGAGCCTGCTCGCGCGCCAGATGCCTGGATGGCCCGGCACGTGCAAAAGCAACTCGCGCCCGGGCGGGCAGTCGCCGGCGCTGAATCTCTCGGTCAAAATTTCCGCGCTGTATTCACAAATCCATCCAACGGACCCGGAAACGGCCATTGAAAAAATCTCCGCGCGGCTGCGGCCCATCCTGCGCGAGGCTGCCCGCAACGGCGCGTTTATCAATTTCGACATGGAAAGTTTTGTTCTGAAGGACCTGACGCTGCGGCTGTTCAAAACGATTTTCAGCGAGCCGGAATTTCAGAGCGGGCCGGCGTGCGGGTTGGCGATGCAGGCGTATTTGAAGGAGTCAGAGCGCGACCTGGCGGATCTCATCGCATGGGGGCGCGCGCGGAAGCGTCGCCTGGCGGTGCGGCTGGTAAAGGGCGCGTATTGGGATTACGAAATGGTCCTGGCACAACAAAAAGGCTGGCCCGCGCCGGTTTTTGCGTTCAAGCCGGAAACCGATGCAAACTTTGAGAGGCTCTCGACGGTGCTGCTGGAAAATAATGATGCGGTGGACGCGGCGTTTGGCACCCACAACGTGCGAAGCATTGCGCATATCTTGTCCCGCGCGGAGAAGATGGGAGTTGACCGTCGAAATTTAGAATTTCAAATGCTGCGCGGCATGGCGGAACCGATCAAAGCGGCGCTGCTTCAACTGGATTGCCGGCTCCGGGAATACTGCCCGGCGGGGGAGTTGCTGCCGGGGATGGCGTATCTCGTGCGACGATTGCTGGAGAACACGTCGAACGAAGGGTTCCTGGCCAATCGCTTCGCCCGCCGCATGAGCCGGGAGGAATTGCTGAAAAATCCAGTCGAAGCCGCTGCAGAACATCGGTCGGAGAGCCGCGTGGCCACGGTTCAAAGCGAGGGAGTTTTCCATAACGAGCCGCCCGTTGATTTTACGATTGCCGCCGAGCGGGAGAAAATGCAGGAGGCGATTCGGGATGCGCGACGGCAGTCGGGACGGCGGCATCCGCTCGTCATTAACAACAAGCCGGTCACAACAAAGGAATGGTTGCCGTCGCTAAATCCCGCGAACCAAAAGGAAGTCATCGGTTACGCGGCGCAGGCGACAATTGCTGAAGCGGACGCTGCCCTCGGCGCGGCGCGGGCGGCCTGGCCGGCGTGGGCGCGGACGCCGCCGAACGACCGGGCCGCGCTTTTGCAGAATGCGGGTTCGCTCATGCGCGCGGAGAAAGCCGGCCTGTGCGCGCTGGAGATTTTGGAAGCAGGCAAGAACTGGATCGAAGCCGACGCGGACGTGGCCGAAGCGATTGATTTTTGCAATTTTTACGCTGCTCAAATGCGGATGCTGGGCCGGCCGGAACGCACGCAGCACGTCGCCGGCGAGGCGAATTTCCAGGAGTGGCGGCCGCGGGGGATTGGCGTGATTATCGCGCCGTGGAACTTTCCGTTGGCAATACTGACCGGCATGACTACCGCCGCGCTGGTGGCTGGCAATGCGGTCATCATAAAGCCTTCCGACCAGACGCCGGTAATTGCCTCGCGGTTGATGGAGTTGCTGGCGAAGGCGGGATTTCCGCCGGGAGTGTCCAATTTGCTGACCGGACCGGGCGGCACCGTAGGTGCGCATCTGGTGGAGCATCCGCAGGTGGATTTTATTGCATTTACCGGCTCAAAGGAGGTCGGCCTGAAAATTTGGGAGACAGCGGGAAGGACACAGGCGGGACAAATGAATTTGAAAAAAGTTGTCTGCGAGATGGGAGGAAAAAATTGCGTCATTGTGGACAGTGACGCGGACATGGATGAAGCGGTGGCAGGATGCCTGGCTTCGGCGTTTGGATATCAGGGACAGAAATGCAGCGCGCTCTCGAGGCTCATCGTTCTAGCGGACAATTACGATGCATTCTTGCAGCGGTTCATTGCCGCGGCGGCCTCAACGCGCATTGGGCCGCCGGAAGCGCCGGGGAATATTGTCGGGCCGGTCATTGGTCGCGACGCGCAGCAGCGGATTCTAAAAATTATCGAAGCCGGGCGAAAGGAGGCGAAGCTGGCGTGGCAAGGAGAGATTCCGCAGGAGGCAGACGGGTGTTACGTGCCGCCGACGATTTTTACGGAAGTGCCGCCGGACAGCCGGCTGTTCCGCGAGGAAATTTTTGGCCCCGTGCTGGCGGTGACGAAGGCAGGGAATTTTGACGAGGCACTGGCGCTGGCGAACACGGGCGAGTTCGCGCTGACGGGCGGCTGCTATTCGCGCAGTCCCGTGAACATTGAACGGGTAAAGGCGGAATTCATTTGCGGGAACCTGTATATCAATCGCGGGATCACGGGCGCGATTGTGGAACGGCAGCCGTTCGGCGGGTTCCGGATGTCTGGTGGAGGCACCAAGGCGGGCGGGCGTGATTACCTCCAGAATTTCATGGTCCCGCGCGTGGTCACGGAAAATTGCCTGAGGCGCGGCTTTGCGCCGACGGAGTCGTAGAGGAAAACGGATCCAGAATCCGGCAAGTTGTTAATCTTCAACATGTTATTTTCATTGCAATTTCAATAAGTTTTGATTAAAACTACAACTGGTTGTGGCGTTTAATCTCGGAGGGACAATTAGTGGTAGTTAGATGTAGCCCTAATTAGCCTTGAAATATCGTATTCGGTTTGGTGAATCCTTGAAAAAAGGATTCTTAATTTCATTCGTTGCCGTCATTTTTCACACATGCCGGGCGGCTATCTTTGTCTGGAGTGGCGGCGGGACAAATGCCAATTGGAGCACGGCGGCGAATTGGAGCGGTGGGCTGGCCCCAGCGAACAATGGCACGGCATCCATCGTTTTGGCCGGAACCACACAACTCTCTCCCTATGTGGATGTCCCGTGGGGTATCAATTCCCTGACCATCAGCACGAACGGCGGCGCGTTCACTTTGACCGGGAATCCGCTGACGATTGCCGCGGGAGGAATCTATAACAGCAACGTGAATGCCCAGGTCATCAGCAACACCATCACTCTGGGAGCGGCGCAAACCTGGAACGCAGCCTCGAATGATGTGGTCATCGCCGGCAACGTAACCAACGGCGGGTATTTGCTGACTATCACCGGTTCGACCAATACGACGATCAGCAGCGCGATCAGCGGCACGGGCGGGCTTACAAAGACCGGGACGGGAACATTGGTTATCGCCGGTGCAAATATCTACACCGGCACAACCACCGTCAGCGGGGGGACATTGCAATTTGGCGCGGGCGGAGCCTTGCCATCCGCTTCCGCTGTCAAAGTCAACGCCGGCGGCGTATTGAATTTGAACAGTTTGAACGAATCCATTCTCTCGCTCGCGGGCGCGGGCAGTGTGACTTTGGAAAGCGGCGCCTTGACCGTGAATAACACGGCGGCAACAACGTTTTCGGGCGTGATCAGCGGCACGGGTGGATTGATAAAAGCAAGCGGCGCTGGAGCATTTACGTTGAGCGGTGTGAACACATACAGTGGCGGC